>CANRKG010000026.1 GCA_947631155.1 uncultured Bacilli bacterium | reverse complement strand
TCCTTGACTAAATTTTATGAAAGACTAAATTTCACTTCTTTATCTTTAAACGCAATTTACTTTTTCATTTAACAAAATTTATAACTACTTGATTTTTATACTGACAATTTATTTTGAATATGTTAAAATATGAATAGGTGATTCTATGAAAAACAGGAGTGAATTAAGGGAAATAGCAATGAAAGTTATTTACCAAATTAAATTATTATCAAAAACTAAATTAGACTATAATATAGATGATTTAATTCAAGAACAATTTAATATAAAAAATGATTTTGTGAATCAATTAGTCCATGGTTATGTTGATCATGAAAAAGAAATTAATAATCTAGCTAATAAATATTTAAAAGAATGGACTATCGAAAGACTAAATATGGTTGATCAAGGTACCTTAGCCATTGGTATTTATGAATTAATGTATACAGAAACACCTTCAATTGTCGCGATTAATGAAGCTTTAGAGTTGTCGAAAAAATATAGCGATTTAGAAGTTACTAAAATGATTAATGGTGTTTTAGATAATATCTATCACCGCGAGGTTGATAATGAACGATAAATATATTACTGTTACGCAATTAACTAGATATATAAAATATAAGATTGATAATGATCAAAACCTACAGGAAGTATTTTTAAAAGGAGAAATATCTAACTTTAAAGCCCATTCTAGAGGTCATTATTATTTTACTTTAAAAGATGAAAACAGTAGAATTAATGCCATAATGTTTGCAAGTCAAACCAAAAAAATTAAATTTATTCCAACTGATGGAATGAAAGTATTAGTAACTGGAAAAGTGAGTGTGTACGAAGCTAATGGTGGTTATCAAATATATGTTTCTGATATGCTTGAAGATGGCGTTGGCAATTTATATGTTGCTTTTGAACAACTAAAAAAGAAACTGGAACAAGAAGGATTATTTGCTCAAGAAAAAAAGAAAAAGATACCCAAAATACCAAAGAGAGTAGGTGTAATAACAGCACCTACTGGTGCAGCTATAAGAGATATTATCTCAACAATAAAAAGAAGGTTTCCTTTAACTGAAGTTATATTATTACCAGCTTTAGTTCAAGGTGCTGAAGCAGCTCCAAATATAGTTCAACAAATTAAAAATGCAGAAAATTTTAATTTAGATACTTTAATTGTGGGACGAGGCGGTGGCAGTATTGAAGATATGTGGTGTTTTAACGACGAAAACGTTGCTTATGCCATCTATAATTGTTCTATCCCTGTGATTAGTGCTGTTGGTCATGAAATTGACTTTACAATTGCTGATTTTGTTGCGGATTTACGAGCACCAACTCCAACTGGTGCAGCTGAATTAGCTGTTCCTAATAAATTAGATGTTATAAATTATATTGATCAATTAGAGATTAGAAGTAAAAAAGTAATTAAAAATAAATTAGATTTTTTAAAGCAAAGACTTATGGAAATAAAAAATCGATATATTCTAAAAAATCCTTTAAGTATCTATGAAGTTAAGGAGCAACAGTTTGATAATTTATTAGAAAAAATAAAACATTATATGCAATCTTTGTATCATGATAAAGAAAAAAAATATTTAAATATTAGAAATAGTTATGTTTTTAAAGAACCATTAAAACTGATAGATTATCCAAAGAATAAATATATTCAAATACTATCTAAATTAGAAACTTTGAGTCCACTTTCAACAATAAAAAGAGGTTACTCAGTAGTAAGAATTAAAGATAAAGTTGTTACCAGTTGTAAAAGTTTAAAAATTAATGATCAAATTTCATTAGAAATGAGTGATGGTAAAATTGATGCTAAAGTAATTTAAAGGAGGAATTAAAATGGCTGAGAAAAAAGAAAAAAGTTTTGAAGAAAATTTAGAAAATTTAGAAGAAATAGTTAAAAAATTAGAAAATGGAGATATTCCTTTAGACGATGCAATTAAAGAATTTAATAAGGCGATGGAACTTGCTAAAATATGTGATGAAAAGTTAAAGAATGCTGAAGAGTCCTTAGTAAAAATTGCTAAAAAAGATAATAGCTTAGAAGATTTTCAAATAGAAAACTAATATATTAAATAGGGAGGGTTCAAAAATATGAGATATAGAAATATTAGTTTAGATTGTAAGAACAGCGATTATAATTATAGTTTAGTAAAATATACTGATGACTATAAAGATAGTTTAGATTCTTTACGAAAAATAAATAAGAATATGGTAAATACAGTTTGTAAAGCTCCTAAGATTTTTAGTGAATTAAGTGATTATCAAAGTTATATGATTGTACGTAATAATTGTGGTATTGTTGGAGCAATTAATATTAATTCTTCTGTTGATGAGGAAAACTTAGAAGTTGAACTACAATTAGATGAACAATATTTTAAAGATGATACTGAGATGGTGAAATTAATAGATAATACTATTAGTTCATTGGGATTATTCTTTTTTGATAAAAAAGCTATTGAAATAAAGTTAAATAATGATATTGATATGCCTAATATTTATCAAAAACAGGTTTATGATGAAAATTTAACTACTTATACCTATTCAAATCAAGTACGAACTACTTTATTACCTAAATTAATTAAAGAGATGCAAGCAACTGAACAATGTTTGACTGATTGGGGGTTGTCTTGGAAACAAGAGTTATACACTGATGTTACTGAAATTGATAAGTTTTATGATAGTGAATGGCTAGAAGATATAAAAAATCAAACCTTATCATTAGATGAACTTTTCTGCAAGGTATGTAAAGTAGAATGGAGCAATATTAAATCTAAAAAATCTTTACGAAATATTACTTTTTCAAGAAATGGAATAATTAAATTTTTAAAACAAACTAATAACTTAAATGGTATAACTTATAAATTTATATATAATATTTTACATGATGGTTTTACTTTAAAAACTTTTAAGTATTCTAATGAATTTGGATTTGATAGATTTGAATTAATTGAAAATAATAATTATACCATAATAAAAACTGATACATGCGATATTATAAAATCAAAGCAAGATAAAAAACAAGAAATTATCTATAAAACACCAATTAGTAATAATGACTCTTCTGTTATAGTTAAATTAGTAACTGATTCAGATCAAAAAGTTGAAAATTGTTATATTGATTTTAGAACTCATAAAAAGAGTACTGGTAAAATTAATGGTATTTATGCTTTAAGATTTAAACATAATAATAATGGAGAAAATGATTTTAGTTTCAGATTTATAAGTCGTAAAGGATTAAAATCCCATGATTTGTCAGGATTATTAAATCATTATGATGAAACATTATATAATACAATTATTAATTCAAGTCTTACTGTTGAAGATATTGATAAGTTAATTATGAACACTTATATTTCTTTAATTAATGATTTTCATATAGTAGAAAAATATGCTATTAAACTACCTAATACTAAACTTTCAGAAATTACTAACGAATTTAATCAAATTGTTAATTTTATTAAAGAAATTAAAGGTGAAATTCCTTTACCACATTTAAAAAATAATTTAGAAAAATTTGTAAAAGCTAATGAACCAGTAAAAAATAATTCAACCTCCACAGTATTAAAAAAATCAAAATTTAAATAGTAATTTTTTCTATTTAATTACCAGATATTATCTCTTATATTTTTTAACTTTCACCTCATACTATTACTGTAGCAAGTTTTTAATGAGGTGATTTTTTATGAAAATTAAAAACAAACTACTAAGTTTTATAATTCTTCTTTTTTTTAGTATACCACTAAATGTATTTGCTTATTCAAATTACATAATACCTGGTGGAGAAACAATTGGAATTGAAGTAAATTCAAAAGGAGTATTAGTAGTAGGATTTTACAAAGTAAATAATTCATATATTGGAAGAAATGCTGGTTTTGAAGTTGGAGATAGAATTATTAAATTAAACGGTTCTACAGTAAATAGTATATCTTCAATGCTTGAAATTATTAATAAATCTACTAATAATACAGTAGAATTTACAATTTTAAGAGAATCTTCTGAAAAGAATATTAGCCTAAATCTAACTGAGGATAGTGATGGAGTATTAAAAACTGGGCTTTATGTAAAAGATAGCATCAATGGTGTAGGTACATTAACTTATATTGATCCTGAATCAAAAATATTTGGTGCTTTAGGACATGAAATAACCGAAAAAACTACTGCTGAGAAATTTGAAATTCGTGGTGGAATTATCTTTGGAGCAGACGTTGTCGGAATTACTAAAAGTACTAATGGTAGTGCTGGTGAAAAAACTGCTAGATATGATAAAACTGAAGTATTTGGAAAAATTACTGGTAATGAAATTTCAGGAATATTTGGTACTTATACAAACGATTTATTAAGCAAAGAAAAATTAGAAGTTGGTGAAAGTAAAGATATTCAAACTGGACCTGCTACTATAAGAACTGTAATAAAGGATGATCAAGTAGAAGAATTTAATATTAATATTATTAAGCTTGATGAAGCAAATGAAACCAAAAATATATTATTTGAAGTTACTGATGAAAAACTATTAAAAGAGACTGGAGGAATAGTTCAAGGAATGAGTGGATCACCAATTATTCAGAATAATAAAATTATAGGAGCAGTTACACATGTTATTGTTAATGACACAACTAAAGGATATGGAATCTTTATTACAACAATGTTAAAAGAAGGAGAGAGTTAAAAGGACAACTGTGTCCTTTTTTGGTATAAAAAATTATATTTATTTAATACTAATAATGGTGATAATTATGAATATCGATGTAGTAGAAGCATTAAGAATAATTCCTAGAAGTGTTGTATCATTAATAGTATTATTTTTCATTACAAAATTAATGGGTAAAAAACAAGTTTCAGAATTAAGTTTATTTGATTATGTTATTGGTATATCAATAGGTAATTATACTGCTGAAATGGTTATGAATTTTGATTATCAATATATTAATGGAGTAATTGCTATATTAACTTTTGGTATTATATCCTACTTAGTATCAATTGTAACCATGAAAAGCATCCATTTAAGACGTTTTTTAATTGGTGTACCAACAGTTATAATAGAAGATGGAAAAATCAATTTACAGGCCCTAAAAAAGACTAAATTAGATATTAATGATTTATTGGAACAATGTCGAGGAGCTGGATATTTTGATATATCAGAAATAAGCTATGCTATTTTAGAAGCTAATGGAAAAATGAGTATTTTACCTAAAAGTGACTATCAGGTTCCAAATTTAAAGGATTTAAAAATAAAAAAAGGAAAAGCATATTTATCTGTTAATGTTATTATTGATGAAAAATTAATGGAAGACAATTTAAAAAATAGTAATAAAAATCTAGATTGGCTAAATAAAGAATTAGAAAAGCAAGGTCATACTAATTACGAAAATATTTTACTAGCGACAATTAATAATGGTACTTTATCAGTCTTTGAAAAAGATATAAATAATACTAAAAAAGTTTTAGAATAATCTTTAAAAATTATTATGTTTGTTGTATAATATATAGTCATAGTGAATGGAAGTGATAAGATGCAAGTTTGGAAAACGGTAAAGATAAAAAATGATGATAAACAAATAAATTTAGCTGCTAATTCTTTTACTAACTATATATTTAAGTATGGACCTATATCTAATATTAGTTCAAAATATAAAATTTCTGAAGAAGATATGAAAGTTTTATCAACTTACACATCAAATAGAATTGCTGGTTTATTATTGTTATTTTTAGCTAAAGATATCGATAGAATTAATGATATTGCTAATAAATATAATAATAATCAATCACTAACTATTACACCAGAAATAGAAGGTTATATAGAAAAATAGCGAGTCTATTATTGACTCGCTATTTTAATTAATAAAACTCTTATATATATAATAAGACACTAAGGAAGGCTATTAACATTACCAATACTAATATAATAGAAACAATCTTAATAACTTTTGGATTCATCAAATCACCTCTGTTATAATTATAAAATAATTGTAGGAAAAAGTAAATTATAATTATTAATATTTTTGCTCTAACCACAGTATTATAAAATAGGTGAGAGAGATGCGAAAAAAAAGAACAGTTATTAAAAATAAATTATTATTAAAACTACTTATTATATCAATTATTTTTATACTATTAGGTATCTTTTATATTGCTATCTTATCAAAAAGTAATAGACAATTAATTCAAGAAAATCTAAATACCTATTTAACTACACTTAATAAATTAGATTATTTTAATGCTTGGATACGCTGTCTATCATCAAACTTAATATTTATAATTTTAATATGGAGTTTTGGTATTTCAATAATAGGTATTCCAATAATTATTTTATTTTTAATTTATCGAAGCTTTATTTTAGGATTTACAATTAGTAGTATTATATTTTTTTATAAAGCTAAAGGAATTATTATCGCTTTAATTTATATTATACCTTTACTTATTAATTTATGGGTCATTATAATATCTAGTTACTTTGGCATTCAATTTTCAAAAAATTTAAATAAATTATTATTTTTAAAAAAAGAAGTTAATTTTAAACATGTTATGTCCAGATATTTTAAAATATTAATATTTACTATTATTTGTATTCTAATAAGTAGTTTAATTGAAATTTATTTAGTACCTAATCTCTTACAATGGATTATTTAATGAGTCTTTATCAGACTCTTTTCTTTTCGCCTAGATTTTGATATAATCATAAGTGATTAAGGGAAGTGATGACCATGCCAAAAGTAATTATAGGAATTAGTGGAGGAGTTGATTCTTCTGTAGCTGCCTTATTATTGAAAAAGCAAGGTTACGAAGTTGAAGGTCTATTTATGAGAAATTGGGATTCTTCTTTAAATAATGATATTCTAGGTAATCCTAATCTTAAGAATCAAAATATATGTCCCCAAGAGCAAGATTATAATGATTCTGTTGAAGTTTGTAAAAAACTAGGTATTAAATTACATCGAGTTGATTTTATTAAAGAATATTGGGATTATGTATTTACTTATTTTTTAGAAGAATTAAAAAAGGGGAGAACTCCAAATCCTGACATTATGTGTAATAAATATATTAAATTTGATTATTTTACAAAAAAAGCCAAAGAATTAGGCGCAGATTATATCGCTACTGGGCATTATGCTAAAATAGAAGATGGCTATTTAAAGAAGTCATTTGATAAAAACAAGGATCAAACTTATTTTCTTTCACAACTAAGTCATGAACAACTTCAAAATGTTCTTTTTCCATTAGGTGATATTGATAAACAAGAAGTTAGAAAATTAGCTTTAGAGAATGAATTAGTTACTGCTACAAAAAAAGATTCTACGGGTATTTGTTTTATTGGTGAACGAAATTTTCAAAAATTTTTAATGAATTATCTTCCAGCTCAAGAAGGTGATGTTATTGATATAGATACTAATAAAATCGTTGGTAGACACAATGGACTTATGTATTATACCATTGGTCAAAGAAGAGGGTTAAACATTGGTGGAAATGAAGATAAAATGTTTGTAGTAGGTAAAAATTTAGATAAAAATATATTATATGTTTCTTTTGGTGATAATAAATATTTATACTCAGACAGTTGTTTAGTTGATACAGTTAATTTCAATTGTGATTTAAGACCTACAAAAGCGTGTGCTAAGTTTAGATATCGTCAAGAAGATATTCCTGTAACTATTGATTATCTAGATAATGGAGAAATTTTAGTACATTATGAACATGTTAAATCTGTAACTCCTGGACAAGCATGTGTCATCTATGATAATGATATATGTATTGGGGGAGGAATAATCAAAGAAGTTAGAAAAAATAATGAAAAATTATGGTATTTATTATAAATTAAAAAGTATGTCAAGCATTTTACATACTTTTTTCTTGACTATTTACGTAAACCAAGCTAAAATTAGAGTAGGAGGGTAAGATAAAGATGGAAAAATTAAATAATCTACTTACAGAACTAGGAATTAGCAAGGTTCGTTTAGCTAAATATTTAGGAGTATCAAGACAGATGTTATATAATTATTTAGCGCTTGATTCAATTAGTGATTGGCCTAAAGAAAAAATTGTTAAATTACTTAGTTTACTAAATTTAAAAGAAATGGAAGAAATTCAAAAAGTAGATGTTACTGGAGAATATATAATCGAAGTAGAATCTCGATTAAATGAAGGTGTTAAGGATTCTTCAAATAAAGAAGTTTTAGCTGATTTAAAAGGATTCAATAAGAAAGAACAAGAAATTTTATCAGATATAATTGGTTTGTTAAAAGAAAAATTACAAGATGATAAATCTAAAACAACTTATAATACATACTGTTATTTATATCATTTTTTACAATCCATGGAAACTACACCTGAACTTGGATTTATCTTAGCTTATATGTCAAAAGCTCTTGGATTTACAGATCCTATGGAATTTATTTATGATAAGAATCAACAATATATCTTTGAAAGTATTTTATTTAGTGCTATGACATTATATAACAATGGGGGAGCATCTAAAAGTAAGATATCTGAATCGCATAAAAGGTTTGTTCAAGATATCGAACATAAGAATGAAGAAAAACTTAGTCGTACTCAAGAATTAAATACAGCAAAAGTACAAGCTTTAAAGGAATTGGGATATACAGAAATAAATGAAAATAATGCTAAAGAAGTTCTAGAAAAAATTGCTGAAATTCAATCAAGAAAAGTATAAACAAGGATAATTTTCCTTGCTTTTTTTGTTTTATTATGATATAATATCCAAGACAAAAAAGGGGAGGGGAATAACTTGTTAGATTTTAATGAAAGAGTTAAACCATTAGATTTTATAAAATATGAAAAAGAACTAAAAAGAGACCTCAGAGTAAATAATTTTTTTGATAGCTTTGTGCTAACTTCTTGCGTTGTTGAATTTGGTATGTATACGAAAACATTTCACAATATTGCATCTTTAATACCATTTTTGGTATTATCGGGGTTATTTTCTGCAAAATTAACAAATATTGATAAACTTATGATAGCGGACTATATTCATGAGCAAATAACAAAAACAGATACCTATAAAATGAGCATAGAAGTATATGAAAATTATCAGAGAAAGTTATATGAATTTATTACTGGTAAATTAGGTCTTTCTAATGAATTTGAAATATCATATACATTTATGGAAATGTTAAATAATGGTATTTTGTCTAATTCTGGCAGTCATAGATATACTTTAGAATATGAAAAGAAAAAATATACAAAATATGATATCTTTGAATTAAGTGGGATGAGACTAGCCACTGGACACTCAGTATGTAGACATAGATCTAAAGCTTTAGTCGACTTACTTAGTAATATTAATAATGATAATTTAGCTATTTATTTGTCTTACATAAATGCTGTCAAAAACAAAGGAAAAACTTCACCATATATATTAAAGAATTTAAAACCAAATCATTCAAATTGTTTGATAATTGATAAGAGTACTAATAATGGCTTAATTGTAGATCCTGCTAATAATTATATTGCTGGAACAGGGGATTTAAAAATACTTTCTTCACCTAATTCTTCTAATGATGATTTAATATTATACCATAAAATACATCAAAAGCCAGGAAATGATAGTACTATTAAAGATAACAGAGAAGATATTATGTTTTTTTATCAACCAAGAAGATTTTTGCGAATTAATAATGACAAAACATACTCTGGATTAACTCAAGATGACTATAACTTAATTAAAAAAAGTCTTAATTATGATAGTAAATATACCGTAAATGCGATTAATCCTTATATAAAAGCAAGAGAGTATCTTAATTTTTATAAACAAACAAAACCCACGCTAGAAACTATGGAAAAGCTATATACTGATATTATTCCTATAAATCAAAAAGTTTTGAAAAAACATATAATTAAATAATATATAAACTTCCTATAATTGATATTATGTTAACTTCTATATATAGATAATTTATATATACTAAATAAGTAGTACACTATAGAATGATATTATCATTCTTACATATATTATAGTAATGTACCTTTTTTAGATTGATAATAATACACTTAACTATAAAAAACTTTCTTAAAACCACTCTTAATATATAAATACTTCCCCTACTATTTATTTTAAATTAGATAGGGGATTTATTAGTTGTATAAAATTTTTAAAATAACAAATAATATTAGTAGGAGGAATTTATTATGTCAAAAAAGTCTAAGGGTAATATTAAATGTGATGTAGAAAGTTGCAGATACAACGATTGTAAAGATGGCATTTGTGAACTAGATTCAATTAAAGTTAGTTGCACTTGTAAAAATGATGAATGTGATTGCACTGAAAGTACTATTTGTGATAGCTTTAAATGTTCAAATGAGAATGAATAAAAGAGGGAATATTCCCTCTTTTAAATTAGTTTATCTAAGATACTCTCCCCTATCTCTGGTTTTTCTAATTCAAAGTTATCAGCTATAGTAGCACCAATATCAGCCATGGTAGAAAGAATTGGTAAGCGTTTTGGTTCACTAAAACCTCGACTATAAAAGATAACTGGTACATTTTCTCTGGTATGATCGCAACCGGCAAATGTAGGATCATTACCATGATCTGCAGTTATAATTAATAAATCATCAATTTCTAGTTTGTTTAACATCATAGGAATCTCAACATCTAACTCCTCAATGGCTTTAGCATAGCCTTCAACATCTCTAGCATGACCATATAGACTATCAAAATCAGCTAAATTAGTCATACAGATTCCTGTAAAGTTCTTATCCATAATATCTGAAAATTTGTTTATAGCCTCAATGTTATTAGTAGCCCTTATACTTTTATTAATACCCGCTCCATCGAAAATATCATTTATTTTTCCTAGAGCGATTACATTATAATTATTTTCATTTAATAAATCTAAAATTGTCTTTTTAGGAGGTTTCACAGCGTAATCTTTTCTACCATTATTAGAAAAGGTATATTTACCGCTACTTCCAACAAATGGACGAGCAATTACTCTCCCTACTCTCCAATCTTCTTTTAACGTTATTGCTCTAATTTTTTCACAATACTTATATAAAGTAGAAACTGGTATAACATCTTCATGAGCTGCTACTTGCAAATCTGAATCAGCTGAAGTATAAACAATTAACGAACCATAATTTAATTGTCTATCCCCTAATTCTTTAATTATCTCATCATTATTACAACATTTATTACCAATAACTCTTCTTCCTGTAACTTGTTCAATACCATCTAATAATTCAGCAGGAAAACCATTATTAAACGTTTTAAATTCAATATTATTAGTAATACCCATCATTTCATAATGTCCATTTAAAGTATCTTTTCCTGCGTTATTTGGTTTAGCAATAGTATAATAAGCATCAACATTTTCATCTTCATTCATATTCAAAGTATCTAAAAAGCCTATTTTTTTTAAATTAGGTATAAATAAATTACAACTTTCTTTGATGTGTCCTAATGTATTAGCACCAATATCCTTGTATTTAGAAGCATCATCGGCTTCCCCTACTCCTAATGAATCTAAGACCATTAAAAATATTCGTTTAAATTTCATCATCTTATTCTCCTTTGTGTTCACGAGGATGATATTTTTTATAATCTTCATGAACTTTATCATCACTTACATGTGTATATATTTTAGTAGTAGCAATATCAGAATGACCTAGAAGTTCTTGAATACTTCTCAAATCTGCTCCTCTTTTTAAAAGATGAGTAGCAAAAGAATGTCTTAAAGTATGAGGTGAAATATCTTCATCAAGTCCTTGTTCTTTAAGAACCTTCTTTAAATTTTTAAAAAAACCTTGACGAGTCATTCTCATACCATGATTATTAAGAAATAAAGCATTACAAGTTGTTTGCTTTAACATGGTACTTCTTCTATCTAAATATAATTTTAAATAATATATACTGTATTCACCTAATGGTACTATTCTTTCTTTATTACCTTTTCCAGTAATTCTAATTACACAATTAATAAAATCTAGATCATGAATATCTAAATTAATTAATTCAGAGACTCTCAGTCCAGTACCATACATTAATTCTAACATAGCTTTATTACGATAGTCAAACACTGTTTCTAAACTGATATTAAGTAATTTATCGATATCTTCAATACTAACTACTCTTGGTATTTTTTTTTGTAGTTTCGGTCTAGAAATACCTTCTGCTACATCAGTAGATGTTAGTTTTGTTTTATATAAATAAAGATGAAAATTTTTAATAACTGTCAAGTTATGAGCGATCGTTGAAGTTTTTTCTTCTTCTAAGGTTCGCATTTTTAAAAAATCTTCTATATCACTTGTTTTAATTTGATTAACTTTTGTTACTTTTTTCTTTTTTAGAAATAATT
Organism: uncultured Bacilli bacterium; assembly: GCA_947631155.1. Classification (GTDB taxonomy): domain Bacteria; phylum Bacillota_I; class Bacilli_A; order RF39; family UBA660; genus UMGS995. The sequence continues at coordinate 4,645 of CANRKG010000026.1, read as the reverse complement.
GATATGTCTTTAAATCATATTGATATGATTCTTTTGTTTTATCAGAAAGACCTTTTTCAAATACACAATAGTTAATAAAATCTTCTATTGCTACTACTATATCCATCTAATTATTCTCCTTTCATCATATAAATCATAGTGATTTAGTATTTATTTTTTCTTTTTGATTTAATAATAACGTAAAAACAAGAAGAGGAAAAGAACATAACAATTGTGGATACATAAATCTTCCTTCTCTACCAGGTAACATTAATAATATTATACTTAAATTAGTTAATACTGGTAAATAAATTAATAATAATTTTAACTTATTTTTAACTTTAAAGATTCCATACAATAATAAAAATAATATTACAAATAAAGCTACACTAGAAGTAATAAAAATTAAACTTAAGGGAAAAGCACATAACTCTTTTTTATTAGAGAAAAAATAATCCTGAAATTGTTTATACATATCGTTATTAATGCTATCATTACCTGTTAACATAACCCACATCATATCCATTAACGCAGGAATATGATCTAATTGAATATGCCAAATACAATATGTGGTATAAACATATGACTTTAGTGCTTTCATTTTATTATTCTTAACTAAACCATACCATAACTTTAAAAAATCTTTTTTATGGGAATTAATATATGGAGACCATTTATAGTACCAATTATCCGCATATTTAATAGAATTATAATTATATGGGTCATAATACTGTTCCATCTTTTTTATATTTTGCATTTTAGCTAATGTTTTCATTTGCTCATTAGTTATTTTACCATTATTATTGTAGATATAAGCAATTTGATTCAACATAACACAAATTGTTTCTGAAAAAGTAAAAGTAACCTTTTCAATATGATTTAATTTATAAATAAAAGGAATAAAAATAAATCTTAAACTTAAAATAATCAAAAAGATAGAAATAGTTTTTTTTCTAAGATTTTTATATATAAATATCATAGGAACCAAAAATAAAATAATAGTTCCCACTCCGTTGTGTCTAAAAAATGTAATTCCAAAACAAGCTAAGAAAAATAATACTATATTATATTTTTTACTTAGACATTTTCCATCTGTAAAATAAATATTAATTAAAAGGATTGTTAAAATAAAGATACAATATGAATATGCACTATCTTTTACAGGTGATATTGCCATATAATCAAAAGTTGGGTTTAAAATAAATAAACTTAAAATAATTGTGATTATATATTTATTTAATCCATATTTTTCTAAGTTTCTACAAAAAAATAATAAGATACCAGCAACAAATAACATATGAAATAATGCACAAGCTAACCTACTTTTTACTATAAGCATTGGAAATCTATAAAAAATTAATGTATGAATAAGGGGATGCCAATCATCATATTTTCCAGTAAAAACTTCTTGATATTGATATTCTAAATCTGGTGTAAATTGAATAGGATGATAGGCAATTAAAGCAATTAACATAATTATAAAAATATAAAAAAACCAGTATAAATAGGTCTTTTTAGTTGGGTTTTTACCTTTTATATTATAAATATTAAGTTTTTCTAAATAAGCAATAAATTTATATAAAATAAAACTTCCTAATAAACTTTTAATTAAAAATAAAAAATAATGATAACTTTCCCATTCAACAGGTGCGGTAACTAAAGCAAAATATATAGCCATTATGATTGAAATAAGTAATTTTTTCTTTTTGTTCATAAATATACCACCTATTATATAAATATATCTCTTATATTATTATAATAATTATACTAGACTTAAGAAAAAAAGTCTATATATCTAAGATGATTACTTATCTAAAAGAAGATATATTTAGACAGTATGATATATAAAGACTAATATTTTAAATTTTTAATATCAACTAATTTTTTAATATGATTTTTTTCTTCTCCTCTATAATCCTTAATCCAATTAGGATTTAAAGATTTTAGCATTTCAATATGAACTTCATCTTGTAGTGATTTCTTTATAGAATTATAGGTACGAATATTATCTTCTATAAAAGTATTTAAATTAAAATCTTCTTGGTTATTTATTATATTACCTGTTTCATAATATTCTTTTAATTTATTATATCCATAATTCCATTTTTTTATTTCTTCAAAGTCTAAAGTCATTAATTCTTCTGCCATAGGTAAAAGATTTTTTTCTATATTACCATCTCTAACTTTTTTAAATATACTTCGAAGCCAAAGACCTATATCATAGCCATCTTCGAACTTTCTTACAAATTTAGGACTTTTATTTGGATATTGTTCTAATTCAATAATGCTTTGCATGGCTTCTTTGGCTTTTAATTTAAACTGAAATTTATCCTGAAAATCAATAAATTTATTAAATAACCAGGTTTCAAATTTACTAGCTTTTTGTTGTTTTATTCGTAATCTAGTATAAATTATAAAACTATACATTCTGGTACCATCATCAAATTTATATATATCTTTATCTTTGTTTTCATTCCAAGGTATAGTATTATTTGTTTCTAATACCGTATTATACATTTTAATAATTTTGTTTAAATATGCTTTCTTTTTAAAATCTTCTAAATATTTTGAAAAATCTTCCCAAATCTTTATTCTATCTTTGGGCATCTTATTTGTTTTATATTCTTTGAAATTACGAGCAATAAACTTTCCCATATCTGTTCCATCACTAAATGTATTAATTTTATTTTTATCGATGTTTTTTTGAGGTTTTACAGGTATATAGTTTTTCTCTTCGATTAAGGATTTAATTTCTTCTATCTTACTTTTAAAAATATATGTTTGATATGTAATTGTTGAATTTATTAACTCATCATAGGCTTTTTTAATATTTTCACCATAAATTCCTTTACTAATCTTTATTTTACATAAATGTAAAAAAGTACCAACATCGCCACCATTACTAAATTTACTAGAAAGCTCTAAGTTACCACTGTTTGAGTTTGATCGAATGGGTCTATACCCTTTATGTATGCTTATTTGCTTAGCTTCTTTTAATTTATTTAATATATTTTGATTTTGTTCTTGGTAAACATTTTTTATTGCTATAAGTTTTTCATATAATATTTTCTCTTCAATAGACAATTTTTTATTTTTATATTTAGTGGTCATTACTTGAAAAAACATTGCCATATCAGTTCCATCATTAAATTTTAAAACATTCTTTTCATTATTACGTTCCTTACGATAAATTACTGGAAAACGTTTATTTTTGATTACAACTTTGATTAATTCATTAAATTTTTCGATATTATTCAAATTAATCTCCTCCTATTGCTGCATATTATAATACATTTGATATAAATAGTCAATTTAATAGTATTGTGCTATAATTAATTTGGTGATAAATATGAATAAACCTTTAGCTTTAAAATTAGCTCCAAACTCACTTAAAGAAGTAATTGGTCAAACTCATTTGATTGGTAAAGATAAAGTACTTACAAATTTAGTTAAACATAAAAAAATTTTTTCAATGATTCTTTACGGTCCACCAGGAGTTGGTAAAACCTCTATTGCTAATGCTTTAGCAAATGATTTAGGTATGACATGTCGATTTTTAAATGCTACTATTAATAATAAAAAAGATTTTGATATTGTAGTAGAAGAAGCTAAAATGTACGATGGAATAATTTTAATTATGGATGAAATTCATCGTTTAAATAAGGATAAACAAGATTTACTACTTCCACAACTAGAAAGTGGTTTAATTACCTTAATTGGTATGACAACATCTAATCCTTATCACTCTATTAATCCTGCTATTAGAAGTCGTTGTCAATTATTTGAATTACATGAATTAGAAACCCAGGATATTATAAAAGGCTTAAACAAAGCTATTAAACATCCTGATTTAAAGGGTATTAATATTACGAAAAAAGCAATTACTACTATCGCTAAACTTTCTGGCAATGATTTAAGATATGCTTATAATTTATTGGAAATCGCGTTTTATGCTACTAGTAATGGTGCAATTATTGATGAAAATACGATTACTAACATAAATAATAAACCTGTTTTCTTTTCTGATAAAAATAGCGATGGTCACTATGATGTTTTATCTGGATTTCAAAAATCAATCAGAGGTAGTGATGTTGATGCTGCCCTTCACTATCTAGCTAGATTAATTATGGAAGGCGATTTAGAGTCTATTTATAGAAGAATGAGTGTCATAGCTTATGAAGATATTGGTCTTGCTAATCCAGCAATTGGACCTAGAGTAGATGCTGCCATTAATGCTGCTGAACGGGTTGGATTGCCTGAAGCTAGAATTCCTCTTGGAACTATAGTTGCAGAAATGGCGTTATCGCCAAAAAGTAACAGTGCCCATCTAGCCTTAGATGAAGCTATCAAAGATATTGAAAATGGTTCGGTGGGAACTATTCCTAAACATCTTAAAACCAATTCACTAGATTATAAATATCCTCATGATTACAAAGGAGCTTATGTTGTTCAACAATATCTTCCTGATAAAATCAAAGATAGAAAATATTATCATCCTAAAGATATTGGATATGAGAAAAATATCAAAGAAATATATGAAAAACTAGAAAAAATAAACCAAAATAAAACTACAAATCTGTAGTTTTATTTTCAGAATGTAGACAAACCCCTAGAATTTTTCTAGAGGTTTTCTTATGCAGATTTTAAAAATTGAAATTTGAAAAGG
>CANRKG010000025.1 GCA_947631155.1 uncultured Bacilli bacterium | reverse complement strand
AGATAATTTTGTCCTAAGGGTTATAACAAAAGTACAGGCAACCCTATATTTTTTTATAACTCTAAAAGGGCAAAGGGGGTAACTCTTCCTTTCCTTAGTTATGGTGGTTCTTCTTTACTTGTAAGTATGGTAAGTATTGGAATTATATTAAATATATCAAGACAACAATCAAATAATTAATTCTAATTCACTATCCATCCCTCTAATAACACCTTGATAATCACAAAACACCTTGATGAACATTGACAAAAATCACATAATATGATATAATCTATACGCGTTGTAATAAGGGGGAAAAATAATGAAAAGTTTTAATAAACATTATGTAAAAAGTGAAAGTACATTATTAGATTTTTTAAAAGAATATAACGATTGTTATGGTAAGATAAAAACTATTAATACTATTCAAAGAATTCTAAGAAAAAAATATGTTAATAAAGTATTATCTGATTCTGAAACAATTTCTAAAGATAAATTTGGAGTCATTATATCGAATGGTAAAGCTATTGATTATGAATTTTTATTACTTAGCTATTTAAAGTCATATAAATTTTATAATAGTAAAGAAAAAACTATTAATTTAATGGAAGATATTATCAGAATGAGTGATGAAGTATTATTATCTAAAGATTTGGAAGAAATAGGTATAGATAGATTAAGTATTGTTTTATCTAATATGGTATTAGAGCATTTAAAAAATGAAAATAATAAAGTTGATTTAACTTGTCTTGTACCTGCAATTATGGAAAATCATATTCATTTAATTTCTAAACGTCAAAAGAAAAGAAATAAAAAGGTAAGAAAAAGTTCTAAAATAAAACGTATGTTTACTACAACGGCTTTGATGGTATTATGTGCATCTTCTACTGTGTCCTCTTTAAATAAACTAAAAAGTGCGGAAAAATCGCAAGAAATAATAAAAGTAGAAGATAATTTAGAAGATGAATTATGTATTTTACCAGAAAATACTGATATTCAGAAAAAAATAACTATTCATGATGAAGAAATTCAGGATGCTAATGCAATTCTTTCACATTTTAAAAAATGTAATACAATAAAAGATATTTTAAAAAGACAACAAGAATTAGAATCATTAGATTTAACGGATGATTACAAAGTTTATAAAGATTGTAAATTACCAGTAGCATTACAAAGATTTATTTATGAACAATCTATAGTTAATGGTTATCCTGTTGATTTTACTTTTTCAATTATTCATGCTGAAACTAGAGGAGAATTTAACTCTAGTGGTAAAGCAAGTTATAATGCTATAAATAACTATGACTTAGGTTTAACACAACAAAATAATATTTATTCAGTAAAATCATTCAGTGATTTCTATAATATTGATTATGATAAAGCTTGTGAATTAGTACAATATAATGATTATGTAAATGTGATGTCAGCATTTCGTAAATATCAAGAAATAGCTGCCAACCAGGAAGAATTCAATCCGATTGAATTTGCAGGATGTTATAATGGTTGGTTAAATTGGGATGAAAAACCAATTTCTAGAGAATATGTTGATTTATTTAAAGATGTATATAATAATGTTTACACTGAACATCATGATATTGAAACAAAAAAAACTAAAATTAAAAAATAATGATATAATCTAATAGAGGTGTAGTTATGGAACAAATTATCATAATAGGTGGAGGAGCCTCTGGTTTAGTCGCAGCTATTTATGCTAAAAGAAAAAATAATCAGGTAATTATCTTAGAAAAAAATAATAAATGTGGTAAAAAGCTATTACTAACAGGTAATGGAAGATGTAATTTTTGGAATCAAGATCAATCTTTAGAAAATTATAATTCGACAAATAAAAATAATTTGAGAGATATAATAACAGAAAAGAATCAAAAAGAAATTCTTTCTTTTTTTGATAAAATAGGAATTGTACCTAAAGTCAAAGATGGTTATTATTATCCTAATTCTAATCAAGCTTCTAGTATTAGTAATGCTCTATTATTACAAGTAGAAAGTTTAGGAATAAAAATAAAATATAATAGTGAAGTAGAAAAAATAGATAGGCTAGACAATAAATTTATAATAACTACATTAACTGATGAAATAATAAGTTGTGATAAGGTCGTTTTAGCAACAGGTTCAAAAGCTTGTCCTAAAACAGGCTCTGATGGAAAAGGCTATGAATTGGCTAAAAATTTTAATCATACTATTATTGATGTAGTTCCATCATTAGTACAATTAAGAGGAAATGGTTCATATTTTAAACTTTGGAATGGTGTTAGATGTGATGCTAAAATTTCTCTTTTTGAAAATAATTGTAAAATTAAAGAAGAGTATGGCGAACTACAACTAACTGACTATGGAATTAGTGGAATTCCAACATTTAACATTAGTGGTTTAGTAGCTAGAGGAATAAATAATAATAAAAAAGAAATAGTGAAGATTGATTTCTTACCTTTTATAAATAAAAATGAACAAGAATTTATTACTTATTGTGATAATAAAAGTAAATTTATCTTAAATTTAAAAATATATCAATTTTTAGAAGGAATGTTAAATTATAAATTAGTAGAAACTATTTTAAAAGTAGCTAAAATTGATAAACAAAAAAGATGGCAAGATTTAACTATTTCCGAAAAGAAAAGACTTTATTATAATTTAAAATCATTTGAATTCTTAATAACTGGAACTAATTCATTTGATAAGGCACAGGTTTGCAGTGGCGGTGTTTCTCTTTTAGAAATTAATCCGAAAACAATGGAATCAAAATTAATTAAAAATCTTTATATTGTTGGAGAACTCTTAGATGTAGATGGTATTTGTGGTGGATATAATTTATCTTTTGCTTGGATTAGTGGTATGTTAGCGGGAAAGGAAATTTCTAAAAATGATTAGACTGAGACAAATAAAAATTAAAATAGATGATGATAAAGAGTTTGTTTTAAAGACCAAAATTGCTTCTAAATTAAATATCGATGTTACTGATATTATAAAATTAAAGATAAATAAAAAATCCATAGATGCCCGAAAAAAAGAAGATATATATTATGTTTATGAAGTTGATGTAAAAATAGAAAATGAAAAAAAGGTTTTACAAAAGAAAAAATCTAAAGATATATTTAAAACACCTGATGAAAATTATACTTTTAATGTAATTGGCACTAAGAAAATGCAATATAGACCTGTTATTGTAGGTAGTGGTCCAGCTGGATTATTTTGTGCTTATTTTTTAGCAGAAAATGGTTATAAACCAATTATTATTGAACGTGGAGAACCAATTGAACAAAGAATTAATACGGTCGAAAAGTTTTTTACAACAGGTAAATTGAATATAAATTCTAATATTCAGTTCGGAGAAGGGGGAGCAGGAACATTTTCAGATGGAAAGTTGAATACTTTAGTTAAAGATAAGTTCTTTCGTCAAAAGAAAATATTTGAAATCTTTGTAGAAAATGGTGCTCCAGCAGAAATTATGTATATTAATAAGCCTCATATTGGAACTGATTTATTACGAAATGTAATTATTAATATCAGAAAAAAGATTATAAAAATGGGTGGAGAATTTAAGTATAATAGTTGTTTAACAGACTTAATTATAGAAAATAATCAACTAAAAGCAATTGAAATAAATCATAAAAATGTTATTTCTTGTGATGTCTTAGCTTTAGCAATTGGTAATAGTGCTAGAGATACATTTGAATTATTATATAAAAAGGGTCTTACTTTAACAGCTAAGTCTTTTGCTGTAGGAGTTAGAATTCAACATCCTCAAAAAATGATTGATAAAGCCCAATATGGTGATAATAAACTATTAACTAAAGCTAGTTATAAATTAGTTTATCAAACTAAAAATAAGAGAGGTGTTTATTCCTTTTGTATGTGTCCTGGTGGCTATGTAATTAATGCTTCTTCTTCTAAAAAGGGAGTAGTAACTAATGGAATGAGCAATCATTCTCGTTCTAGTTTAAATGCCAATAGTGCTATTGTTGTTACAGTCTCACCCCAAGATTTTGGTTCAAATCCTTTAGATGGAGTAAACTTTCAAAAGAAGTTAGAATCTTTAGCTTACGAACAAGGAATGGGAAATATACCTATACAATTATATAAAGATTATAAAGAAAATATAGTAACTAAACAGTTAGGATTAGTAAAACCTATATTAAAAGGAAATTATACCTTAGCTAATTTAAATGCAATCTTTCCTGATTATATAAATGTTTCTATAAAAGAAGCCATTGAAGAGTTTGGTAAAAAAATAGAAGGATTTAACCGTGAAGATGCTATTTTAGCTGGCGTAGAAAGTAGGACATCCTGTCCAATTTGTATTAAAAGAGATACATTTTGTATGAGTAATATAATAGGACTTTTTCCATGTGGCGAAGGATCTGGTTATGCAGGTGGAATTACAACATCAGCTATTGACGGAGTTAAAACAGCTGAAAATATTGCTAAAATATATCTGCCAAAGTAATTAACGTAAATTACAGTATATTTTCTTACGTCTAACTATATTTTTTATTAAATATATGATATACTTAACATGGGTTAAAGCCAACGAAGAGGTGTTTAAATGAAATATATTATAAAGTATCGAAAAAAAGAAATTTTTGTTGTAGTAATGATTTTATTATTTGCTATATTTACTACTAGATATATATATTATAAATTTGAAAATATAAGTAATTTTGACTATAATACAGATGCTTTAGATATTACTTTTCATGGAAAAGCTGGGGCAGAAGTTAATTTGTTAAAAGTTACACCCGTAACTGATGCAGTAGGACTTTCTTCTAAAGCCTATAAATTTACAATAAAAAATAATACAAAAAGTAGCATTAAATATTCAATACACATCAATGAAAATAAAAATTTAATAAAAACAGATGATTGTGGAGAATATCAAATACCTACTAATATAATTAATTTTTCCATCCATAAAAAAAATGAAAAAGCGCGTATTTATACTTTAAATAATTTAATAGATGGTAAAGTCTTATCTAGAATTATTAAAGCTGGGGCAGAAGAAGAATATACAATGCGATTTTGGATTGTTAATAATAACACTTTACCAACTGGAGCGAAGCTTCATTATCATGGTATTATAGATGTTATTGATGAAGGTGTTGAAGTAGCTTTGAGTTCTTAGTTAATATTTACAAAATCTCAAAAATTAGATATAATGAGAAAGATAATAGGGATGTGTATTTATTATGAAAAAAATAGATAACAATAAAAAAGAAAATAAACTAGGTTTACTTGTATTGCTTTTTAGTATTATTATATGTTTAATGACTATAAGTTATGCTGCTTTAAGTAATGTTTACCGTGGTCAAAAAGAAAATACTTTGACAACAGAAACACTAATTTTAAAATTAAATGAAAAAAGTAAACATATTTCTTTATCTAACACTACTCCTTTAAATGATAGAAAAGGTTCTATGTTAGAGCCTTATACCTTTTCTCTACAAAATGTTGGCAAAAAAGATATTAACTATCAAATTTCAATAGTCAATGATGAAAATTATTATGTAACAGATCAATGTACAACGAAAAAACTAGATTGGTCGTTTATTAGATATTCATTTACTGAAGGAAATACTACTCCTATTATTAATGATTTATCAAATAACTCTGGAATACTAAAAACTGGGGTTATATCTGCTTCACAAGAAATAAATTACTCATTAAGATTATGGTTAAAAGATACTACAACTAATGAACAAATGGGTAAACATCTTCATGTTAAAGTAAAAGTTGAAGCTATTCAAAGTAACTAGAAATTAAATATTAAAAGGATTCAAATTGAGTCTTCTTTTTTTCATTAATAATACATAATATATTGTAGAACAATCAAGGATGTGATAATATGAGAGCCATTATTTGTGCTGGTGGTACAGGAGGACATATATATCCAGCTATAGCAATTATCAATAAAATAAAAGAAAAAGAACATTTTAGTGAAATTTTATATATTGGTACTACTGATAGAATGGAAAAAGATTTAATTCCAAAGCTTAATATTGCTTATAAGGGTATTGAAATGACAGGAATTGATCGAAAAAAAGTATTTAAAAACGTAGGCATCTACATTAAATACAAAAAGGCTATCAAGCAGGCTAAAGCAATTATTAAGGAATTTAATCCTGATATTGTTATTGGTGTAGGTGGATATATTACAGCTCCAGTTATTTTAGCTGCTCATAAATTAAAATATAAAACAATAATTCATGAACAAAACTTAATTCCAGGTATTTCTAATCGACTATTAGCTAGATATGCTGATAAAGTTTGTGTATCACTTGCAAGTTCAAAGTCCTATTTTGATAATGCAAAAACAGTTTATACAGGAAATCCAAGAAGTGAAGAAATTATTTCCATTAAGCCAGCTAATAAAAAAGATTTTGGTTTAACTGAAAAGAAAAAATTAGTAATTATTGTTATGGGGTCTTTAGGATCTATTACTATGACTCAAAAAATTAAAGAGCTTATTCCAAATTTTAATATGAAACCTTACCAAGTAATGATTATTACAGGTAATAATTATTATGATAGTTTTAAAAAAATGGAACTTCCTAAAAATGTAGTTATTGTTCCTTTTTTACAGAATTTTATTAATCTTTTGAAAAAGACTGATTTAATTATTTCGAGAGCAGGGGCATCCACTATTTCAGAAATTACAGCTATAGGAATACCATCTATTCTAGTACCATCTCCATATGTCACTAATAATCATCAATATTTAAATGCCAAAGAATTAGAAGATGCTGGAGCTTCGACACTTATTAGTGAAGAAGACTTTTCTCCAACTAAGGTTGTTAATGAAATAGATCGAATCTTAAACAATCCAACTGTTTATAATAATATGAAAAATAATACTTTAAAGTTAGGGATAAAAGATTCAGCTACGAGATTTTATGAAGAAATAAAAAAATTGATTAAGGAAGATAGATAATGAAAGAAATAATAGAACAGATTAAAAAATTAGCCATTGGTAAAATAGATGAAAATGCTTCATTAAATAAATATACTACATATAAAACAGGTGGTATATGTAGCTGTGTAGTATATCCCAAAAATATCGATAAATTAATTTTATTATTAAAATTACTAAGAACGAATAAAATAAAATTCAAGATTTTAGGAAATGGTTCTAATTTGTTATTTAGCGATAAAAAATATGAAGGAGTTTTAATTCGCTTAACAGAATTTAATAACTTAGAAATTATAGGAACAAGAATTAAAGTAGGTGCGGGCTTTTCACTATTAAAATTATCACGTATTGCAGCTAAAAATTCTTTAACTGGTTTAGAATTTGCCTCTGGTATTCCAGGAACTGTAGGTGGAGCTGTATTTATGAATGCAGGTGCTTATAAAAGTGATATGGGATATATTGTCAGAAGTGTTAAAGTGTTAACACCAGATTATCGAATTATTGAATTAGAAAATAAAGAGTTAAATTTTCATTATAGAACTTCCTTTTTTAAAACACATCCTAATTTTATTTGTTTAGAAGCTAATATTAGATTACATCAAGGTTCCAGGAGCGCAATTGAGAATTTAATGAAATCAAGATTAAAGAGAAGATTGGAATCTCAACCTTTAAATTATCCTAGTGCTGGTAGTGTATTTAGAAATCCTGAAGGGATGTATGCTGGAGAAATAATTGAAAAGTTAGGTTTAAAAGGTTTAAAAAAAGGTGGAGCAATGATAAGTGATAAACATGCAAATTTTATTATTAATTATCAAAATGCTACAAGTAGTGATATCAAAGAATTAATTGAATATGCTAAAAAACAAGTTAAAGATAAATATAATATAGATTTAAAAGTAGAACAAGAATTTGTAAATTGGGAGTAATAAATATATGGCAAAAAAAATAGTCAAAAGAAAAAAATTAAAAATTTTTCGCTTACTGCTAGTATTATTAGTACTAGGAGTTATTTTGCTTGCCATAGATTTATTTTTAAATACAAGAATTAAAAATATTATTATTACAGGAACTAATTATTTAAAAGATGATTACGTTTTAACATTAGCTAAACTAGAAGATTATCCAAGTTTTTATTATACTACTAGTAATAGTATTAAAAAGCGTTTAGTTAAAAGTCCTTATATTAAAAATGTCAAAATACATAAAAAATTTTATCATGTCTTAGAGATAAAAATAGAAGAAAATAGACCATTATTTATATCTGATGCAGATAAGAAAGTTATTTTAGATAATAATGAAGAAATAGACTTAGAGTCTGAGATTGATCTTTTTAGAATACCACGTTTGATGAACTATATTCCAAATACTAAATATAATAATTTTAAAAAAAATATGGTTAAGATTGATACTTCTATTTTAGGTAAGATATCTGAAATTACCTATTTACCAAATGAATTTGATAAGGATAGATTTTTATTATATATGGATGATGGTAATAGTGTTTATCTTACTTTAACGAAATTTAAGATGATAAATTATTATAATAAAGTATTAAATCAATTAGATGGTAAAAAAGGTATTTTATATTTGGATAGTGGAAATCATTTTAAAGTAATGGGATAATTAAGTTTAATTATCCTTTTCTTTTTTTCTAAAATTAAAAAATAGTTAAAATGCTTGGATAAAAATTAAATCTATAGTATAATAGTCTTATTAAGATGGGAGTATGATAATATGAATACTTATTATACAAGTGTAGAATTAGGTACTAATAGTATTAAAATCTTAGTCTGCAATAAGTTTAAAAATAAATTTCATGTTATTGCTAGTGTTGATACTCCATCTGAAGGAATCCAAAAAGGTATGATTGTGGATACAAAAAAAGCAATTACAACTACTAAAAAAGCCTTTCGAAAATTAGATGAAATGTTAGGTTTTAAAATTACAAAAGTTATTGCTTGTGTTCCAATTAATAATTGTAAAATGGATATAGTAGTAGGCTCTGCTAAAGTTATAGATTATCATAGTATTACAGGAGAAGATGTTAGTAACGTTTTAAATGATGCTCTAGTAGGACACATTAATGATGAAGATGAATTGATTACGGCGATTCCAATTAGTTTTAAAATAGATGATGAAGATCATATTCAAGATCCTAAAGGACTGGTTGGCGAAGTATTAGAGGCTAAGATTTTGATTTCTACATCTCCTAAAGAAATAATTTATAAAACTTTAGAGGTATTAAAATTAAGTGGTATTGAAGTTATTGATATTGCATATGCCTCTACAGGGGATTATTATGAAGTTAAAAATCCTAATTTAGATAAAGTAGTAGGAGCTATTGTTAATATAGGAGAAGATGTCAGTAATATTTCTGTCTTTAATAAAGGTATTATGATAAAAAATAAGACTCTGAATATTGGTAGTAGAAACGTTGATAATGATATTGCATATATATATCATTTAGATAAGAATATTTCACGAGAATTAAAAGAAAATTTCGTGGTAGCCATGTCTGCTTACGCTGATAGTAATGAAGTAGTAACAGTACAGAATAAAGACGGAGAAAATTTAGAAATTAATCAGTTGGATTTATCAAAAATAGTTGAAGCTAGATTGGTTGATTTTCTAAAAAAAGTAAAAAATGAACTAAAAAACTTAACAAAAAGAGAAATACGTTATATAATTATAACAGGTGGGATAAGCGAACTAGCTGGATTTCAATATTTAATCGAAGATCAACTAGGAATAAAAGCTAAGGTTTGTAATATTACTACTATGGGAATAAGAAGTAATAAATACAGTAGTGTTCTTGGATTAGCTAAGTATTTTGATGCTAAACTAGCGCTAAGAGGAAAAAAGACAAATATGTTAAACGAAAAAGATATTAATAGTTTAATATCAGTTATGGAAGAAAAAGGAAATAGTGATAGTATTATTAATAAAGTATTTGGTCGCTTTTTTGAAAATTGAGGAGGATAGGTTATATGTTAGGCGGATTAGAAATGGATCAATTAGCCAAGATTAAAGTAATAGGTCTTGGTGGAGGTGGCGGAAACGCTATTAATAGAATGGTAGAATCAGGAGTAAAAGGAGTAGAGTTTATATCTGCTAATACAGATTTACAAGTGTTAAATAATTCAAAAGCAGATGTTAAAATTCAAATAGGTGCTACTCTTACTGATGGTTTAGGAGCAGGAGCTAGACCAGATATTGGTAAAGAAGCTGCTATTGAAAGTAAAAAAGAAATAGAAGATGCTCTTACTGGTGCTGATATGGTATTTATCACTTGTGGAATGGGTGGTGGTACTGGAACAGGTGCTGCACCAATTGTTGCAGAAATTGCCCAAGCTTTAGGAGCTCTTACTGTAGCAATAGTTACAAAACCTTTCTCTTTTGAAGGAAAGAAAAGAATGCAAAATGCTTTAGAAGGTTTGGAAGAACTAAAAAAACATGTTGATACTTTAATTGTAATTCCAAACGATAGATTAAGAGAAATAATTGATAAAACTACGCCAATGCTAGAAGCTTTTAAAGAAGTAGATAATGTATTACGTCGTGGTGTCCAATCAATTTCTGATTTAATTGCTGTAGTAGGTCTTGTTAACTTGGATTTCGCAGATGTTAAAGCAGTAATGCAAGATTCAGGAAGAGCTATTATAGGAATTGGTATTGGTATGGGTGAAGATAGAGCAATCGAAGCAGCAAAACAGGCAGTATCATCACCATTACTAGAAGCTTCTATTGAAGGAGCAACTGATGCCATTATTAATATTACAGGTGGAGTTAATTTAACTTTATTTGAAGCAGAACAAGCTGCTGAAGTTGTTAGATCTGCCGCTAATACAGATATAAATACTATCTTTGGTTCAGTAATTAATGAAAATTTATCAGATGAAGTTATTGTTACTGTTATTGCAACTGGATTTGAGAAAGAAAAGGTTGTCAAAGAAGAGGATAAACCAGTTTATAGTAATGTTTCGCAAAGTACTAGAAGAACTAGAGTTGAGCCAGAAAATAGTTATCAAAATAGCGAAATTTTAGTTAGCAATGATGAAACTGATGATAGTGATGAAGGTTTTGATCTTCCGCCATTCTTAAAAGAAAGAAATTATTAAATACAAAAAAGAGTCAAGTAATTGACTTTTTCTTTTCAATAAAAAAAATAAGTGGTATAATTTTTATAGTGAGGAGTATACATTATGGCGAAGAAAAAAAAATCAAAAACTAGCAAACAAGAATTTAAATATAGTGCCGAACTATACGGTGTTTTATATATTGTATGTGCAATTTTAGGT
The DNA here is from genome assembly GCA_947631155.1 of uncultured Bacilli bacterium. Classification (GTDB taxonomy): domain Bacteria; phylum Bacillota_I; class Bacilli_A; order RF39; family UBA660; genus UMGS995. The sequence goes on along the minus strand of CANRKG010000025.1, from coordinate 7,871 downwards.
TTAGGTAAATATGGACCAGTAGGAAGATTTATTAATTCTTTCTTTCTATTTTTGTTTGGCTCTATTTATATGGTCTTTTTAGTAGTTCTATTAGTTATTGGTGGTTATTTAATTATTAAGAGAGAATGGCCAGACTTTTTTACTTCTAAATTAATGGGAATATACATATTTATACTAGGGCTTTTAATAATAATGCATAAAGAATTTGTCTTTCAAAATGATGGCAAAATGATGATTATTTTTAGAGAAACTATTGATCAATTAGTTAATGCGTTTCATTCCATTATGAAAACTGGTACTTTTTCTAATATACTTTCAGTAGGTGGTGGAATAATTGGTGGAGTTTTTGCAATCCTTTTTGATAAGCTCTTTTCATATACAGGTATGCAAATCGTTTCTTGGACTTTAATAGGTTTAGGTATTGCTTTATTTACTGGTTTCTCTATTATAGATACTATTAAAGAAAAATTAAATAATATATCTAGTAAAAGTGAAAAACCAAAGAAAAAAGATGTTATCATTAGTGATGGTGAAGAAGAAGAACCAGAAATTAAAGAAAATCAAAATCATATTAAAATTTCTAGTATTGATGAACTTACTAAGATTTCTAAAGAAACAGATTCTTCTGAAGAAGTCATTGAAAAAACACCATCACCTAAAAATAAAAATTATAAGTTACCAAGTTTAGATATTTTAGATAAACCTAAAAAGAAAAACAAAGCCACTGATCAAAGTTTAATTGAGAAAAATATAATGACATTGGAAAAAGTTTTAAAAGACTTTAAAATTATTGGTAAAGTAGTAGAAGTACATATTGGGCCTACAGTAGTTCAATATGAGCTAGAAATTGCCAGTGGTACTAGAGTAAATAAAATTACCGCTATCAATAGAGAAATATCTTTAGCTCTTGCCAAAAAAGATGTTAGAATTGAAGCCCCAATTCCTGGTAAAAATACAGTTGGAATTGAATTTGCTAATGATGCTCCAATTCCAGTTAGTTTTTATGAAATAATTAGTAGTAAGAAAATGCAAAATGCCATGGATAAAAAGTTAATGGTTCCGCTTGGTAAAAGTATAATGGGTGATATTGGCGTTTGTGAAATCAATAAAATGCCACACTTACTTATTGCTGGTACAACTGGTAGTGGTAAATCTGTTTGTGTTAATGGAATTATTTGTTCTATATTAATGCGTGCCCGCCCTGATGAAGTAAAATTAGTAATGGTTGATCCAAAAGTAGTTGAATTATCTGTTTACAATGGTGTTCCACATTTATTAAGACCAGTGGTTACTGATCCAAAACAGGCTTCAATTGCTTTAGCAAAAATGGTGGCAGAAATGGAACGTCGATATCAAGTATTCAGTGAATCTAAAACGAAAAATATTGAAGGTTATAATGCATATGTTGATAAATGGAATCAAAAACATCCTAACGAAGAAGAACAAAAAGAAAATATGCCATATATTGTCATTATCATAGATGAGTTAGCTGATTTAATGATGGTTGCTGCTAAAGAAGTAGAAGATTCAATTTTAAGAATTACTCAAAAAGCTCGTGCTGCTGGAATGCATTTAATTGTAGCAACACAACGTCCATCAACAGAAGTAATTACTGGTTTAATTAAAGCTAATATTCCATCTCGTATCGCCTTTTCTGTAGGATCTGGAATTGACTCAAGAACAATTCTTGATCAAACTGGTGCTGAACAACTTTTGGGTAAAGGAGATATGTTATTTTTACCAATAGGTGTAAATTCACCACTTCGTATTCAAGGCTCATTTATCACAGATGATGAAATTAAAAGAATAATAGATTATACTATTTCTCAACAAAAAGCTCAATATGATGATACATTATTGAATTTAGATTCCGTAAATCAAGAAAATAATGATAAAGAACCAAGTAGTGGAAATACTTCTAGTGATGAGGCAGATCCACTATATAATGAAATTGTTGAATTTGTAATCAGTACTCAAAAAGCCAGTGCTTCTTTATTACAAAGAAGATTTAAACTTGGCTATAATAGGGCAGCTCGTATTATTGATTTATTAGAAGAAAAAAATATAATTGGTCCAGCTAATGGTTCAAAACCTAGAGAAGTATTAATTCAATTAGATAAAAAAGAAGAAGAATAAATAATTGTTAAAAATATACACATAATATAAAAATGAGGTGGATTATGGAATATATAAAAAAAGATTTTGGTTCATATAAACTGCATATGATAAAAACAAAGAAATTCAAAACAATAAAAGTCAGAGTATGTTTTAGAAGTCCAATTAAAAAAAATGAAATTACGCTACGTAATGTTTTATGTGATGTTTTATCTCAATCATCTAAAAAATACAAATCTAAAAGAGAGTTATCTATTAAAGCCCAAGATTTATATGCTGCTAACTTAGTTAGTAATAATTCTAGGTTTGGAACTTATATTAATACAGATGTTACTTTAACTATTTTAAATGATAGATATACTGAAAAAGGAAATTTAAGAAATGCAATTGAATTTTTAAATGAAGTTATATATCATCCTAATGTTGAAAATGATAAATTTGATGAAAAATCATTAGAAATTGTAAAATCTGAAACAAAGACTTCTTTAGAAGGATTAAGAGAAAATTCTAATCTTTATAGTTTAATAAGACTTTTTGAAAATATGGATGATGGACCAATGGCATATCGAGGTTGTGGTTATTTAGAAGATTTAGAAAAAATTAATAGTAGTAATTTATATACTTATTATAAAAAAATGATCGAGAAAGACTTAATGGATATCTTTGTTATTGGAGATATAAATACTACGGAAATAGAACAACTTATCAAAGAATATTTTGAAGTTAAAACCTTCAAAAAACAAAAAGTTAAATACAGGCTAAATGAAGTTAAAGCTAGAATGAGAAAGAAAACAATTATCGAAGAAGAAGAAAATAATCAATCTAAATTGGCGATAGGTTGTCGTCTTAATGGTTTAAGTAAATATGAAAGAAATTATCCACTTACTTTATATAATATTATTTTAGGAGTTGGAGATAAATCAAAATTATTTAAAGAAGTAAGAGAAAAAAACTCATTATGTTATTACATTAATTCCGTACCTAATAAATTAGATAATGTTATTGTTATAAGAGCTGGAATAGATAGTTCAAACATTAAAAAAACCATCGAAATAATTGAAAAACAAATGAACTTGATGCGTAAAGGTAAATTTGACCAAGAGGATATAAAAATTGCTAAAGAATACTATAAAACAGCTTTAGATGATATGACAGAAAGTGAATCTTCTCTAATTGATGCTTATTATGCCATGGAACTACTAGGGGTTGATGATATTGAAACCAGAAGAAAAAAGATGGATCAAGTAAGTATGGAAGATATTATAAAAGTAGCTAAAAAAGTAAAAATTGATACTGTTTATTGTCTGGAGGGAATTAGTAAATGAAAGAAATCGCATTAAAAGATTTAGATCAAAATTGTTATGTAGAAACATTAGAAAATGGATTAGATATAATATTAGTTCCTTATAAGGATAAAAAAAATTATTTTATGACTTATGCTACAAGATATGGTAGTGATATTAATTGTTTTACTCCAACTGGTGAAAAGAAAATGTGTCAATTTCCAAATGGAATTGCCCACTTTTTAGAACACAAAATGTTTGAACAAGAAAATGGTGATGATCCTTTTACCTTTTTTTCTAAAAGTGGAACAGGAGTTAATGCTTCTACTTCTTTTGATAGTACACAGTATATTTGCTATGGAACTAAAGAATTTGAAGAAAATTTAAAGTTTTTAATAAAGATAGTGAATGAACCATATTTTACAGATGAAAATGTCTTAAAAGAAAAAGGAATTATCAAAGAAGAGATTAAGATGTATGATGATATTCCAGAATGTGTTTTAGAAAACAAATTAAGACAAGCAATTTATCATGTCTCTCCACGAAGATATGATATTGGTGGTACTGTTGAAGATGTAGATAAAATTACTAAAGAAGATTTATATAAATGCTATAAGACATTTTATCAACCCAATAATATGTTTATAATTATTGTAGGTAACTTTGATTATAAAAAGGCTTTAAAAATTATTAAAGATGAATTATCTAATATTAAATCTTCTGATAAAAGTATAAAGATAAAAGATTATAAAGAACCAAAAACAGTCTATAAAAAAGAACAAGAACTATCAATTAATATAAAAATACCTAAAATAGGGTTAGGTTATAAAATGTCTAAAGATAATTTTGCTATCAAAGATGAAGTAGAATTAGATTTATATTTACAAATGATAGTAACTATATTATTTGGAAGTTCTTCATTATTTAGAGAAAAAATTAGAAATAAACATCTTATGACGAGTTTCTATTATAATTGGGAAACTATTAAAGATTATAAAACACTTTTAATTTTTGCAGAAACTGAAAATCCTGATTTATTAATTAATGAAGTAGACCAAGAATTAAAAAATATAGATATTGCTTATGAAGACTTTGAACGTATGAAAAAAGTATGGATTGCTAATGAAGTAAAAATGATTGATTTTGTGGATAATACAGTTAATAACATTTATGATGATATGATTAGATACCATAAATTAGTCGATAACAGAGTAGAATTAATCAGACAAATGAATAAGAAAACATTAGATAATCTTATTAGTGATTTGAAATTTAATAATTTTAGTAAAATTATTTTATTACCAAAAAAAATTATTGCTAAATAAATGTAAACTGTCAAAAAAACTGTCAAATAAAAGGACAGTTTTTTTTAGCTATTTCAAGAATTTTATAGTTAAATTATAGTATTTATAATTTAATAAATTTATTATATAATAAAGTAGAGGTGATAAAATGCTTAAAGTAAAAAATATTAGAAAAACATATAATGATTTAGTTGCAGTAGATAATTTATCTTTTGAAGTTAACAATGGTGAAATTTTTGGACTTTTAGGAGAAAATGGAGCCGGAAAAACAACAACCTTTCGAATAATAATGGGTCTTTTAAATTCGGAAGGTGGAGAAGTTCTCTTAGATAATCAAAAAATTGATTATAGCGTCACAGATAAAATTGGTTTTGTAACAGAAGAAAGAAGTTTATTAACTAAATTAACAGTTAAGGAACAACTTTTATATTATGGAGCATTAAAAGGAATGATACCAGATGAAATTCTTAAAGAAATGCATTATTGGTTACAAAAATTTGATATAACAGATTATGAAAATAAAAAAATTAAAGAACTAAGTAAAGGTAATCAACAAAAAGTACAGTTTATTGCCGCTGTTATAAACCATCCTAAATTATTAATATTAGATGAACCTTTTACTGGTCTTGATCCAATAAATGTAAAAATGTTAAAGGAAGCTGTTTATGATTTAAAAAAAGATGGTTGTTCTATTATTTTCTCATCACATCAGATGGAACATATTGAAGAATTTTGTGAAAAATTAATTATTTTAGCTAAAGGTAAAGTTATTTTAGAAGGGTATTTAAAAGATATTAAAAAATCATATGGTATTAAAAAAATTATTTTAAAAGGTAATGATATTGACATCACAAAATTAGAACAAATAGATGGAGTTTCGAAAATAGAAAGTTTAAATGATGAATATATTATCTATATTGAGAATGACAGTGTTGTTTCTTCAGTATTTTCTAAAGTAAAAAAATATAATATTTTAAAATTTGAAGCTTTAGAACCATCACTAAATGATATCTTTATCGAGAAAGTAGGTGAATTACATGAATAAAAAATTATTATTCTTAACAAAAAATAGTTTAAATAAAAAGTTAAAATCGAAATGGTTTAAGATTGTTAATATTTTATTATGTATATTAATTATTGGCATAGTTAATATAGATTCAATTATAAATTTTTTTGGTGGAAATTTTAATAATCAATTAGAAATAGTTGTAATTGATAATACTAATGAAGTTAGTGATATTTTTAAAAATAACATGATATCTTCTAATAAAAGTTTAGATGAAGATCTAAAAATAAATATTAAAACCCTAAAATCTAGTGAAAAGGAAGTAGAAAAAAAACTTAAAGATAAAGTTTTAGTAGTTTTTAATAGTTCTAAAGAAGAGTATTTAAAAGCAAAAGTTATTAGTGAAGATAAAATTGATGTTGTTAACTATCAACTAATTACTAATGCACTTTCTGCTACTAAATACAATTATGGGATTTTAAAATCTAATATTGATACCAAAGAATTACAAAAAATATCTACACCAATTTCTATTGAGAGAAAAATTTTAGATGAAAGCAAAGCAAATGAAGATGATAATATGGAATTAATTATGGGAACAGTTTTTCCAACAGTAATTTTACCATTCTTTATGTTAATCATTTTCTTAGTTCAAATGATTGGTGCGGAAATTTATGAAGAAAAATCGACAAGAAGTATGGAAGTAATTATTTCTAATGTATCACCTAAAACTCATTTTCTATCTAAAATTATTGCCGCTAATACATTTGTTATTATTCAAGGATTATTATTTTTAATTTATATTGTTCTAGGACTATTTTTAAAAAATCAATTAGCTGTAGATACAACATCAACTATTACGCAAGAAATTAATAATATTTGGTCAATGTTAGTAGCCAATGGTTTTGTAGATAAATTATCTTATATCATACCATGTACTGTCATATTACTAATTCTTAGTTTCTTTGCATATTCATTAATCGCTGGCATTTTAGCATCTATGACAGTAAATATGGAAGATTATCAACAAATTCAAACTCCAATTATGTTAATACTCTTAGTAGCTTATTACTTAGCTATTATGGCTAGTATGTTTAATGGTTCAATTTTTATTAGAACTTTATCGTATTTACCATTTATTTCTTGCTTATTATCACCAGCTTTATTAGTACTAGGACAAGTTAGTATTTTAGATGTTAGTATATCAATAATAATACTATTATTATTTAATATAATAGTCATGAAAAATGGTCTCAAAGTTTATAAAGAAGGAATTCTTAATTACTCTAATGAAAAAGTTTGGAGTAAATTAAAGAAAATTATTAAATCCAAATAGAAGGAATTATTATGTTTACCAAAAAAGAAAAATGGACTAAAAAGTTATATTCCGAGTTTAAAAAGTATTTAAAAAGTCAAAAAGAAGCTAAAAATTTTTTAGATTTCAGTCAAAAATCAATTTCTACCAATTATAAAATGATTGGAATAAAAATACCTGTTCTTAGAAAAATAGCTAGTAAGATTGCTACAACAGATATTATAAGTTTTTTAAATGTCGCAGAAGATAATACCTATGAAGAAGTTTTAATTCAGGGTTTAGTAATTTCTTATATAAAAGATGTAGATATTATGCTTTCTCATTTTGATAAATTTATCTTAAAGATTGATAATTGGGCTATTTGTGATGCATGTATTTCTAGTATGAAAATAGTTAAGAAAAATAAAAAATTATTTTTTACTAGGATAAAACAATATTTAAAGAGTCAGGAAGAATTTGTAGTAAGAGTAGGGGTTGTTTTACTTTTAGATTATTATATCGATGATTATTATATTGATAAAATATTTACATTAGTTGATTCTATTAATAGAGATGAATATTATATAAATATGGCAATTGCTTGGTTAATAAGTGAGTGCTTTGTCAACCAAAAAGAGAAGACCTATAAGTATTTAAAAAATAATCATCTAAATAAATTTACATATAATAAAGCAATTCAAAAAATAATTGAATCCTTACGAGTAAGTAAAGAAGATAAAGACATTTTAAGAACTTTAAAAAAGTAAAAAAAAAGAAACTAATTGAAGTTTCTTTTTTTATTATGTTCCGGGATAGGAACATAATAAAACCACCCGCTATGCGGGTGAGAGCTGAAAAAGCGATAGCGT
>CANRKG010000024.1 GCA_947631155.1 uncultured Bacilli bacterium | reverse complement strand
CAGTTCGGTCCCTATCCGATGTGGGCGTAGGAAAATTGAAGAGAGCTATCCTTAGTACGAGAGGACCGGGATGGACATACCTCTGGTGTATCTGTTGTAATGCCAATTGCAGTGCAGAGTAGCTATGTATGGAAAGGATAACCGCTGAAAGCATCTAAGCGGGAAGCCTCCTTTGAGATGAGTTTTCCCATATTTTATATAGTAAGATCCCTTGAAGACTACGAGGTTGATAGGCTGGAGATGGAAGCATAGTGATATGTTGAGTTGACCAGTACTAATAGATCGAGGATTTAATCATAATTAATTAATTTGATGTTCACAATATCTTAGTTTTCAGAGAATTATTTCTCTATATTTTACTTGGTTACGATAGCAAGTGGGGTACACCTGTTCCCATCCCGAACACAGAAGTTAAGCCACTTTACGCCGAAGATAGTGTATGCAAAAATAGGAAGTAGCCAAGTTTTTTTTGCTTTAATTTACTATTATAGTTTTAAAAGTGTATATATTATTAATAAAATGGTAAAATAATGTCTAAATAGTTGTATAACTATTTTTTTTTTGATATTATTATAAAAGGTGATAGATATGGATTATAAAATAACAACTTATTCAGAAAATGAAACAATCGAGTTAGCTCAAAATATTGAATCAGAAAAATTTCCTAATATGGTAATATGTTTGGAAGGAGATTTAGGAAGTGGAAAAACAGTCTTTACAAAAGGCTTTGCTAAAGCTTTAGAAATAGATGAAGATATTACTTCTCCTACCTTTAATATAATAAAAGAATACACTTCAGGAGAGTTACCATTATATCATATGGATGTATATCGTCTTGATGGTAATGTAGATAATTTAGGAATAGAAGAGTACTATACTAAAAAGGGAATTACAATTATCGAGTGGAGTGATACAATCACTGATTATTTACCTGAAAAACGTTTAGATATAAAATTTAGAGTTGTGGACGAAAATACTCGAAGTATTACAATTATACCTCATGGTAAAAAATATGAAGAGGTGTGTAATCAAATATTATGAGAATTTTATATATTGATACTTCTTCTAGCTATTTGTATACAGGTGTTATAGAAGATGGAGTTTTATTAGAAGAAATCAAAGAACATTTAATGCATGACTTATCAAAGTTAGCATTGGTTAGAATAGTAGCTATGATGGATAGTTTAAACTTAAAACCAAGTGATATAGATAAAATTATAGTCGTAAATGGTCCTGGATCATTTACAGGAATACGTGTAGGTTTAACTATTGCGAAAGTATATGCTTGGAGTTTGAATATTCCAATTACTACTATAACTAGTTTGGAAGCTATGGCTGTATCTTGTTCTGATAATAAAGTAGTAGTTCCAGTAATAGACGCTCGAAGAGGTTATGTATATGGAGCAATCTATGATGGTGATAAAACAATTTTAGAACCACAACATATTAAGTTAGATAATCTAATAGAAAAGTTAAAATCAATTGATAATTATAGTTTCATAACTAATGATAATTTAACTTTAGATGACAAAATATGTAATTATAATCCAGATATTTTAAAAATAGTAAACAAATATTGTCAAAAAAAGTGTATAAGTCCGCATGCTGTAAATCCCGAGTATTTAAAGTTAACTGAAGCTGAAGAAAGTAGGTTATAATTTGATTACAGAAGTTACAAGTAAAAATATTGACAATTTAAGGAAGTTTTTATTAACAGAAAACAAAATTTTTCAAGAATTGAAATACAATCCATTTGCTAAATTACTTGTATATATAGAAGATGAAAAGATAATAGGATATTTATATTATAGTGAAATTTATGAACGTGTTGAGATTAATCAATTTGAAGTTGATTTTATCCACAGAAATTGTGGAATTGGGACTAAACTAATGAAATATTTAACAGATTCTGTGGATAAGAGTATTACATTAGAAGTTAAAGAAGATAATATCTCGGCCATTAAATTATATAAAAAGTTTGGTTTTAAACAAAAGGCAATTAGGAAAGGTTATTATCAAGGAATTGATGGTATTTTAATGGAACGTGATAAATGAAGACTCTTAGTAATAAAGAGTCTTTTATACAAAATAAATAGAAGTGAGTGGTATTAATGAAGGATATTTATATATTAGGAATAGAAAGTAGTTGCGATGAAACAAGTTGTGCAATTGTTAAAAATGGAAAGGAAGATATAGCTACTGTAATTGCATCGCAGATAGATATTCATAAAAATTTTGGTGGAGTAGTTCCTGAAATTGCTAGTCGCCATCACATCAAAAATATTACCATTGTAATAGAAGAATGCTTAGAAAAGGCTAATATGAATATGGACAATATTGATGCTATAGCAATTACTTATGGACCTGGCTTAATAGGATCATTATTAGTTGGTTTAGAAGCTGCTAAAACTTTAGCGTATATCTATAATAAACCTCTAATTCCAGTACACCATATTGCAGGACATATCTATGCTAATAGCTTAGAAAAAGAAATGGAATTTCCACTTTTAGCCTTAGTAGTTAGTGGTGGACATACGGAATTAGTTATAATGGAAGATCACTATAAATTTAAAAAAATAGGTGGTACATTGGATGATGCAATTGGTGAGTGTTATGACAAGGTAGCCAGAGTAATTGGATTGGAATATCCAGGAGGTCCTAAAATAGACAAGCTAGCTCAACAAGGTAAACCGACTTATTCTTTACCTATACCACTTCAAGATGATTCCTATAATTTTTCTTTTAGTGGTTTAAAAAGCGCTGTCATTAATTTAAATCATAAATTAAATCAAAGAAAAGAAGAGGTAAATAAAGCGGATTTAGCAACTTCATTTCAAAAGGTTGCTATTGACTCTTTGATTATAAAAACTAAAAGAGCATTGATTCAAAATAATATTAAAAATTTAATCGTAGCAGGTGGAGTAGCTGCAAGTCAAGGCTTACGTGAAGCAATTGCAAAATTGCAAGAAGAATTGAATTTGAATATTACAATTCCTTCTATGAAATATTGTACTGATAATGCCACAATGATTGCTGCCGCAGGATATTATGCATATAAATTGGGAAGAAGGGCAGACTTATCATTAAATTCTAAATCTAGTGATAAATTACAGTAGTTGTTAGAAAATATATAATCTATAGTATAATAAAGGAGATATTAATGAAAGATTGGTATAAAGTTGATAAAGATGTACTTTTAAAAGACTTAAATACAAGTGAAAATGGTTTATCTATAAATGAGATAAATCAGCGATTAGATAAATATGGATACAATGAATTACCTAAAAATAATCAAGAAAATATATTTAAAATATTTTTTAGAGAATTAAAAGATCCAATTGTAGTATTACTAATTGTAACTATTATTTTTTGCTTATTTATTTCTGAGTATATAGATGCAATTGCAATATCATTTATTGTTTTAATAGACTTATTAATGGGTACAATTCAAGAGTGGAGAGCAATTAAAAATGCAGAATCTTTATCTAATATGATTAAATTTATGGTTAATGTTATTCGAAATGGTAAAGAGCAGTTAATAGATTCTAAATATTTAGTTATAGGTGATATTGTATTAGTAGAATCAGGTAATAAAATTAGTGCAGATTTAAGAATATTAGAATCTAAAAACTTGCAAGTTAATGAATCTGTATTAACAGGAGAGAGTGTTGCAGTTTTAAAAGATGCAAAGACAATAAATAAAGATCTTCCATTAAGTGAAAGATGCAATATGATTTATGCTGGGACAAGTGTTTTGACAGGTAGAGCCAAAGCAGTTGTTGTAGGAACAGGATTAGATACAGAAATTGGTAAGATAGCTGATAATGTTACTAACACAAAAGAAGAAAAATCTCCATTAACTATTAGAATGAATAAATTTTCTAAACAAATAAGTTTACTTATTGTAATAATTGCACTTATAATAGCAGTCATTCTATTTATTAAAGGTGAATCAGGTAAAAGTATATTTTTATCAGTAATAGCCCTTTCGGTTTCAGCTATGCCAGAAGGTTTACCACTTGCCTTAACTATGGCTTTAACAATCGGAGCTAATAGAATGTCTAAAAAAAATGTTATTGTTAAAAGATTAAACTCTGTAGAAAGTTTAGGTAGTTGTACTATAATTGCTAGTGATAAGACAGGAACATTAACTGTTAATGAACAAACTGCTAAAAAAATAGTCTTACCTAATAATGATACATTTGAAATAGAAGGTGTCGGATATAATGATAAGGGTGAAGTAAAACCCGTTGATAAAGCTAAATTAACTGATGCTAAAGATTTAATAACTTTAGCCACTTTAAATAATGAGGCAAATATATTTGAGAAAAATGGAGAATGGGAATATTTCGGTGATTCTATAGATGTGGCATTTTTATTCTTAAGCCAGAAATTAAAAGTAGATATTAAAGATATAGAAATTATTACATCAATTCCATATGAATCTGAAAACAAGTATTCAGCAGTATTTTATAAAGTTAATAATACTATATATTGCACAGTCAAAGGATCAATTGAAAAAGTTCTTCAATTAACTACAACTATGGGAAAAGAAAAAATAAAATTAGATAAAAAAAGATTATTAAATCAAAATAATTCTTTAGCCCAAGAAGGTTATAGAGTAATTGCTTTAGCAGTTGGAGAAATGCCATTAAAAGATAATTATGAAGAAAAAGATATAGAAGGTCTTAACTTTGAAGGACTTTGTGGCTTTATAGACCCAGTTAGAGAAGAAGTAAAAGAATCTCTTCAAGAAACAATAAATGCTGGAATTAAAGTTGTAATGATAACAGGGGATCATCCATTAACGGCTTTTTCAATTGCAAAAGAATTAAATTTAGCTACTACAGAAGATGAGGTGGTTACTGGCCAAGATTTAGAAAAATTTTATGATAAATCAGAAAAAGAATTAGATGAATTTATTAAAACTAAAAAAGTATTCTCTAGAATTACTCCTATAGATAAATTAAACATTATTAATTCCTATAAAAGGCAAGGCGAGTATGTTGCTGTAACAGGAGATGGTGTTAATGATGCTCCAGCCTTAAAAAGCGCTAATATCGGAATATCAATGGGAAGTGGTAGCGATGTTGCCAAAGAGGTATCTTCTATGATTATTGTTGATGATAATTTTAAATCTATTGCCGCAGGAATTAAAGAAGGAAGAAATGCTTATAGTAACATTCGTAAAATTAGTTATATGTTAATTTCTTGTGGTTTTGCTGAAGTATTATTCTTTGTTTTATCAATTGCTTTTAATTTACCTCTGCCTTTAGTAGCAATCCAGTTATTATGGCTTAATATAGTAACAGATGGATTACAAGATTTAGCTTTATCATTTGAAAAAACAGAAAAAAAGATTATGAAAGAAAAACCAAGAGATCCAAAAGAATCATTATTTAATAAAGAATTACTTATGGAAGTTTTAATATCAGGTATAGCAATAGGAATATTAGTGTTTGCAGTTTGGTATTTTCTAATTAAAAAATTAGGTGCCGATGTAAGAATTGCTAGAGGTTACGTTATGGCCTTAATGGTATTTATTCAAAATATTCATGTATTAAATTGTAGAAGTGAAACTCAATCAATTTTCTCTATTTCTTTTAAAAGTAATCCATTAGTTATATTTACAATTATATCTTCAATTCTATTACAAATTATTGTTATGGAAGTTCCATTATTTAGCAGATTTTTACAAACAGCCAGTATTCCAATTATTAATTTAGCTTATTTACTTCTTGTCTCAATATCTATTTTAATAATAATGGAGTTTTATAAAATTATTAAAAGGAAAGTTAAAAATAATTAATAAATGATAAGTTTTAATTTTTAACTAAAAAACCTTTGAAAAATCAGATGAAAAGTAGTATAATTAAGGAGTCTGATCCAGCAATAAAGCGTAAAAACAAGACTTGTTTTTACGCTTATTTTTTGTATAAATTGCTGAATCTGATGTGATTTACCATAAAAAAAGTAAGGAGGAAAGAAATGGAAAATCAAGAAAGTAACAAATTTTTAGGAACAGAAAAAATCTCTAAATTACTTTTTAAATTTTCTATACCATGTATTTTATCATTACTTATTAGTTCTTTATATAATATAGTAGATCAAATTTTCATAGGTAATAGTGAATTAGGTTATTTAGGTAATGCTGCAACAGGAGTTGTTTATCCAATAACTATTATTGCAGTAGCATTTGCCTGGTGTTTTGGAGATGGCTCTGCTGCATACTTATCGTTATGTCAAGGTAGGAATGATACAAAAAACGCTCACAAATCTATTGGAAATAGCATAGTTGTGACTTTTCTTATTAGTATTTTATTTCTTATTTTAGGTTTTATTTTTAAGAATCAATTGCTATATTTATTTGGTGCTAGTGATAAAAGTATTAATTTGGCAAGTGATTATTATGTCATTATTCTGGCAGCTATACCTATTTATATGCTAGGAAATAGTATGAATGCTGTTATTCGTGCTGATGGTTCACCAGGTTTTTCAATGGCAGCAACATCAGTAGGAGCAATTATTAATATTATTTTGGATCCAATATTTATTTTTGGTTTAAATTGGGGAATTAAAGGAGCAGCTTATGCAACTATTATTGGACAAATTGCATTCTTAATTATGTCTTTTATTTACTATACTAGAACTAAAACGTTTAAATTATGTAAAGATAGTTTTAAGATGGATTTTCATGTATTTAAAAACGTGATTAAGCTAGGAATATCAACTTTTATTACTCAAATGAGTATAGTTATCATTTCATTAGTTTGTAATATTATGCTAGCTAAACATGGTTCTCAAAGTAAGTATGGTGCTGATATACCTATAGCAGTTATAGGTATAACAATGAAAGTATTTTCAATTGTTATTAATATTATAGTAGGGATTATTTTAGGAGCACAACCAATCTTGGGATATAATTATGGTGCAAAAAATATTGATAGAGTTAAGGAAACTTTCAAAAGGGTTGTTATATTATCAATTACTGTTGGTATAGTATCTACTGCAATCTTTGAATTATATCCAAATATAATTATTAGCATATTTGGCTCAAATGAACAATTATATATGGAGTTTGCAATATTGACTTTTAGATTATTTTTAATGCTTGTAACTTTAACTTGTTTAATTAAAATGAGTTCAATCTTTTTTCAAGCAGTTGGAGAGCCATTAAAGGCTGCAACTGTATCTCTTACAAGAGATATATTATTCTTTGTGCCACTTGTTATAATATTACCACAGTATATGGAAATTAAAGGTGTTTTAATAGCAGCGCCTTGTGCTGACTTATTAGGAATTATTATTACAATTATATTAATTGTTAGATTCTTTAAAAACATTGAAATAAAAGAAGCAAGCAAAGAAGAAAATGTTTATCTTAAAAATTCAAAATCAGGTGTAATTATTACTATTTCTAGATCTCATGGTAGTCAAGGAAAAGCCATAGGAAAACTTATTGCTAAGAAATTAGCTATTCCGTATTATTATAAAGAAATAACAGCCCTTGCTGCAAAAGAAAGTGGATTGGATAGAGAATTTGTGTCTGATATAAATAGTAGTAAAGATATCTTACATGATTTATATTTAACTACTTCACCCGTAAAGTATGCAATAGAAGCTCAAGAAAAAGTTATCAAAAAGATTGCAGAAAAGGGTTCATGTGTATTAGTAGGGAGAGCAGCAGATTATGTTTTGAGAGATAATCAATATCTGGTTAAAGTATTTATTTATGCACCACTTGAATATAGAATTAAAAAAGTTATGGAAATGTATAATGACACTAAAAGTAAAGCAAAGAAAAATATTGAAAAATCTGATAAGAATAGAGCTAGTTATTATGAGATGATTTCAGGAAGGACTTGGAGTAATCCTGAAAATTATGATTTATGTATTGATTCTAGCATAGGTAAAGAAAAAACTGCTGAAATTATTTGTGATTATATAAAAAAAATTAAGAAGTAATTTAAGATTAACTTTCTAAGATAAAAAAATAACTATTAATGAGTAGAGTAAACTCACTTATAGTTATTTTTATTTATTATATTATTTAACTTCCTTAGCGATTATCAAAATATATGTTCCTTTAGGATTAAAGTGACAGGCTTGTAATACTAATATTCTATCACTAGCAGTTATAGCAACATTGTCTTTATAAACAGTATTATTTAATAATTTATTAATATGATTTAGAAAATCGTCATCACTATAAAATACTAATTTCATATGTTCATTATCACTATTGTTTATAATTTTAACTGCTATAACGTTAAAATGAAGTCTCTTTTCATCTATATCTAATGTTATATCTTTAACGTTAGTAAAGACATTGTAATCATTATATGATTCCAAATTAGTAAAAGGTAAAGAATTATAATATTTTTCAATTTCTGTATTATGACCATATATATTAATTTGTCTATCTGTTACTAAATTTGTATTTCTATAATCAAAAAATGGTGTACCTAGAAAACTATAATTATTATATATATCATGATTTAGGTAATATATATTATTACTAGCTCTAGTGACTAAAGAATCAATTTTAACACCAGGAATAGTTAATTTTCCAGTTATATAAGAATTATTATATTGTTGTCTATAATTGGGTAATGTATTTGTATATGTCTCAGTATTTTGAACAGTTGTATTTTGTTCTGTTGGTTTTTTATCTTGAACTTTTTTATTTTCTTTAATTATTTTTTTTACTTCAGGTGTAAAGTTTTTGGTTGCATAATAATTATCGTAAATATAATAAGTACCATAGGATAAACTAGCTAAAAAAATTATAAAAGGAATTATAAATTTTAATTTATTACTATTTTTAATTTTATTCATTTTATTATATAAGCATTAAGACTCCAATTTAATTAGAGTCTTAATTTTCCTATTAATTTATATTAATTGTCCACTTTCAAATTGTTTCTTGATGTTATCGTATTCTTCATTTACTTTTCTATTTAACTCCTCAAAAGTAGCGTTAGTATATCCCATGTGAATAATTTTTTCTATTTGGTTATGATTAAAAGCTAAAGCAATATCGCTGTTTAAAATTCCCTCAGGATAAGAACAAGCACCATAGTCAAACATTTCTTTTTCTTTGCTTTTATCTTTCATAAAGCCTTTTGAGAAAACACAATAACTAGTAATCATAATTTCTTTTGTTCCTCCTTTAAGCATTACTACGGTTCCGATTGGTAAAAATCTTTCTTTCATATGATATCCTCCTTATTTTCAATATTATTTTTATTTTCATTATTATTGATATTTTTATCGTCTTTTTCATTTTTATAATCTTTATATCTTGTAGCAGCTACAGCACCTGATATTCCAGTAATACCACCTAATATAGCAGGGGCTATATAATCATTTAGACCATTAGACTTTTTATTAAACCCGGTATTAGGTATCTCACTATATTCTTGAACTGGTGTAGGTGTATTAGGTGTAACAGTAGGAGTAGGAGGTGGGGTATATGTAGGAGTAGGTTCAGGTGTATATGTAGTTGCTGGTTCAGATGTAGGTTCAGGTGTATATGTAGTTGCTGGTTCAGATGTAGATTCAGGTGTATATGTAGGTGTTGGATCTGGGGATGATACAGGATTAGAAGTAGTACCTACATTTGTCTTAGGAGTGGAAGCAGAACCTGAATTGGTTTTAGGAGTAGAAGATGTTGATGATATAGTAGTAGCTCTAGGGGTTGGATTATTAGTAGACGGAGTAGAATCTGGTTTTGGATTAGTTACAGGAGTAGGGGTTGATTTTGGTTTAGGAGTAGAATCATTTACTGGTATTGCAGGTATAGTTGGATCACTACTTACAGGATTTGGAGTAGTTAGTATATCTGGTTGGTTTGGCATAGGTTGAGATTTGTTATCGTCATCTCCAAAAATTGGTAGGGCTATTGCCGGTCTACTAGAAGAAGCAGTAGATCCTGGTAATCCAAGTGGAGTATCTGCTGCGGTAGAACCAGGTAACCCAGGTGCTGTTTCTGCGGTAGAACCAGGTAAACGAGGAGTTTCTGAAATAGTACCATCAGAATTAATTACTCTACCATCAGATAATTCACCAGGTAATTCAGGGGCTCTTTCTTTAGGTGCAGCTGCTCTTGCAATATCATCTGAAGTATTAGCAACATTTTCAGATAGCTCAGTTGTGGTAGCAGTTTTACCTGCGTTAGCAGCTTCACTTGTAGCGGCTTTTCCTGCGTTAGCAGCTTCACTTGTAGCAGTTTTACCTGCATTCGCAGCTTCACTCGTAGCAGCTTTTCCTGCATTTGCAGCTTCACTTGCTGCTGCCGTTCCTGTATTAGCAGCTCCGTTTTCTACAGAGCTTATTATATTATCGACATTATCAGGATGAACTTTTTTCATGGTATTTAAATATGCATCTTTTTGAGCTTTAGGTATTTTATTTTTTCCATATTGTTTTTCTAATTTACTATATGCTTCAGTTTCAGCTTTTGCTTTGTTTTCCATTAAAGTCTTAAATTCATCTTTGCCCATCTTTCCATTTTTAAAAGCATCTATTATATCATCTGCATTATCATCAATTGTAAATTGTTTTGTATTATTAGTAGTATTAGTAGAACCTTTAGCAGTAGCATTTTCAGCAGTACTAGCTCCTTTAGCAGTAGCACTTTCAGTAGTACTGGCTCCTTTAGTAGCCTTAGCAGCTCCTTTAGAAGTGGCATTTTCTGCAGCGCTAGCTCCTTTAGTAGCTTTAGCAGCTCCTTTAGCAGCAGCGTTTTCAGCAGCTTCAGCTTCTGCTGTTGATGCTCCTTTGGTAAATTTATTAGTAACCTTAGAAGCCGTATTTTTTATTTTACTTGTAGCCTTGGAAACAGGTTCTTTTATTTTGCTAGCGGCTTTAGAAATAGGAGTTTTAACTTTATTAGCGGCTTTAGAAATAGGAGTTTTAACTTTATTAGCAGCTTTAGAAATAGGTGTTTTAACTTTACTAGCGATTTTAGAAATAGGTGTTTTTATTTTATTGACTCCTTTTGAAATAGCATTTGTTGCTATAGTACCAACTTTTGAATTTTTGACTAGTTTTGCTCCTTTAACTAATCCATTAAGGGCATAATTAGTAACGACTACCGTAGCAGCAGACAAAGCTCCTGTTTTAAGTCCTTGGGTGAGCGCTTTATTATAATCTAAGCCTTGTTGTAAACCAGATTCGGTTCCTTCACCAACTCCAGCAATACCAGTTACCGTAGCCATTGCTTTAACAGACGAACCAGCAGCTCTTGCACCATTTGCAAAGGCAGTAGCCATACTTGCTCCTTCTCCTGCGGTTCCTGCAGCTCCTCCTGCAGCTCCTAGAGCACCAGCAAAGCCACTTGTAAAATAAAGGATAGCTACATAACCAGCAGCCTCACCGACCCCTTTAAGAATTTTTGCTCCGGTACCATCAGCGCTCATATAACTATATTTATCAAGCATTCTAGTAAATGAATTATCAAAAAGATCTCCAGACCAGTCTTTAGCTACAAAATCTCCTATACTTTTCTTGGCTTTGGAACTAAATAATCCAGCTACCCAACCTACTATAGAAGCTGCTCCATCAACAACACTTTCACAGGCATTACCAAAGCCTTCACTAAGTTTAGCTTCAACCATTCCATATGTAGCTAAACCTCTTAAGAAGAAATTTGTATTACCAACATCTTCATTATATTCTTCTATTTCTTGAACTCTAGTAGATATGGTTTTAACTTGACCTTTGATATAATCCTGGCATTGTGAAGGACTCTGAATAATTCCAGAAAAGTCTAAACCAGTGATATATTCAATACCACGGGCGTTTTTAATAGTTGAAATAGCAGCTTGTAGTTCTTGTTCTGTTCCATTTAATGTACTGTTAGCATCATTAAGTTGATCTAGAACATCTTGTGTTCTTGATTTGTCATACGATATCTTTGCCATAATCCACCTCAATCATTTTTCTTCTTTTTATTTTCTTTTTCTTTTTTTTGTTGTTCTTTATATGTATTGAGTTCTGTACTTTGTTGTTGGTAAATTTCAGTAGCTATTTGTTCAATATTATTAGCATAGTCAACAATAATTTTCTTAACTTCTTTTATTGACTCACCTAATGAAACAATGTTAGGGCCAAATGATAAATCATTAACGGATATAACTTTATCAGTACATTGTTCCCCTGCATCGATTACTGTTGTTCCAGCTTTTTCAAAGTCAGAAGCTGCTAACCTTAAAGCTTCACATCCCTTTATGATTGTTGCCTTGTCAATAATTTGTTCTTTTTTAGTTATTCCATATGCCATAAAAAAACTCCTTTACCATTTTACTATAGATAGTAAGCTATATTAGACAAAACGTTTTATTTAGATTGAAAAACATATTCTCTATTATCTATTGTTAGCCTATATTAAGTTCATTATATCATAAAAGTGATTGATTGTCCTATAAAAATGCATATTTACTGTAAAGTAACTAACATTTACTGATTAATATTATACGTGGTATAATATTTAAATAAAAGAAAAAGGCATACAATATGATAAACAAACAATACATGTATTATTTGTTTAAATTATGTAGCTAATATTACTATTAATAAGTAAGTACTAGTTTTATATTATGAAACTATATTCGAAAATTATTTTAATGATAGTGTTGTCACAAAATACAGTAATGATAGTAAATAATTTATATAATTAAGCCAACACAATTTAATATCTATCAATGAAATAGCAAAGGAGTTAAAAATGGAAAAATATAAAGAAATAGAAAGAAGTATAATAAAAAAATATCGTAAAGATATTTGGAGTAAATTTATAAAGGCAGTAAAAGAATATGAACTTATAAAAGAAAATGATAATATAATGGTTTGCATTAGTGGAGGTAAAGATTCCTTTTTACTTGCAAAATGTATGCAAGAATTACAAAAACATGGAAAAATTAACTTTAATGTTCATTATATTGTGATGAATCCAGGATATAGTGATTATAATCATGATTTTATTTTAAATAATGCTAAAACATTGAATATTCCAATTGAAATATTTGAAAGTGATATTTTTGCTGTTGTAGAAAAGGTGGCTTCCAAAAGTCCATGTTATTTATGTGCTAGAATGCGACGAGGATTCTTATATAATAAAGCGAAAGAACTAGGATGCAATAAAATAGCCTTAGGGCATCATTTTGATGATGTTATTGAAACAACTTTACTTTCTATGTTTTATGGCTCTGAAGTTAAAACTATGATGCCAAAATTACACAGCGATAATTTCAAAGGATTAGAACTAATAAGACCTCTTTATTTAGTAAAAGAAGAATCTATAGTAGCTTGGAAAAAGACTAATGAACTTACTTTTATAAATTGCGCTTGCAAATTTACAGAAAAATGTGCTTTAACTAATGATAGTACAAGTAAAAGAAATGAAATGAAAGACCTTATTAAAAATTTGCGGAAAATAAATAAAAATATTGATTATAATATTTTTAAAGCACTAGATAATATAAATTTAAATTGTGTATTAGGTGTTAAAGAAAATGGTCAATATAAAAGTTTCTTAGAAGGTTACGAAAAATAGTTTTAAGGAAGAAAGTTAAATAAATATTTAAGGTAAATCTCTAGTAAGTTTAAAAAATATATTTAATAGTTATGTTTTTGTTGTTGTAATTTGTAGTATATTTGTTTTTATAATATCAAAATCAATACATAAATTATTTGAAATAGCTAAGATAATAATTAATTTTAGTTATTTTATTATTTTATATTGACACGGTGTCATTACAGATGTATCATTATATTGACAGTGTGTCAGTAGGAGGATACAAAAAATGGAAAAACGACTCGTTGATGAAAGAAAAGAAGAAGTTATTAATGCTTGTGAAAAACTATATCAAAAGTTAGATTTTAAGGATATAAACATTAAACTTATTGCAGGTCTTATAAGTGTTGGTCGAACTTCTATCTATAATTATTTTCAAACGAAAGAAGAAATTTTTTTAGCACTTCTTGAAAGAGAATATTTAAAGTGGAACGAAGATTTATCTACTCTTCTTCTAAAAAATGAAAAACTATCAAAAGAAGGTTTTATTGGTAAAATTACTGATTCTCTAATAAAACGAAAAACTTTACTAAAACTTATTTCTATGAATATGTTTGAAATAGAAGCAAATAGTAGAGTGGAAAGCATTACTAATTTCAAATTAGCGTTTAAAGAATCTATTTCTTTATTAGAGCAATGCTTATGTAAATTCTTTAATGTTAAAGATAGTGAAGCAGAAGAAATTACCTTTACTATATTACCTTTTTTAGTAGGAATTTATCCTTACACTTCCCTAACTGATAAAATGAAAGAAGCAATAAAAAAAGCCAATCTTGAATATAAATTTTATACCGATAAAGAAATGATAAAAATGGGACTCACCAAAATATTAGGAGGTATCAAATGAAAATAGTTGTTCTTGCTGGTAGCCCTCATAAAAACGGAACATCAAATACATTAGTAAACGAGTTTATAAGAGGTGCTAAAGATACAGGAAAAGATGTAGAAGTGATTGATTTAGCTCGTACAGATATTCATCCCTGTATGGGCTGTGATGCTTGTGGTATGAATGGTGATTGTATTCAAAGGGATAAAGGAAATGAGATTTTAAATAAAATACTAAAATCTGATGCCATAATCTTTGCCTCTCCCGTTTATTATTACAATGTGAGTGCTCAGTTAAAAATGATGATAGATCGTTTTTATGCTAAAACAATGAAAATCACAAATAAGAATTTAAAAGCAGGAGTAATAATGACAGCATGGAATAATGATGATGAATTTACTTATGGGGCAATAGAAAAATACTTTGATACAATATTCTCATATATGCACTTTCAAGATATAGGAAGAATATATGGAAAAGGTTGTGGAACTGTATCTATGATGCCAAAGAAATATTATGAAGAAGCATATAAGTTAGGAAGGGATATTTAATATGGAAAAAATCGATGTATTTGCTCATGTCTTATTACCAAATTACTATGGGAAAATGTTAAATATTGATTCTACTATTAGCTCAACTTATGCTTTTACAAATATAGAATCATTAAAAGATTTAAGTGTAAGAAGAAAATTATGGAATGGTACAACGAAACAAATAGTAAGTTATGCTAATATCAATGCTGAAGATTATTGTAATCCAGAAGAATCAGCCAGGTTATGTCGAGAAGCAAACGAAGAACTTATAAATTGTATAAGAGAAAATAATGATATGTTCCCTTATGGAATTGGAATGTTACCATTTAATAATGTTGAAGAGTCACTTAATATTTTAGATGAAATTGCATCTTCAAAAGAACTGGTTGGTATTCAAGTTTTTACAAGACATTTAGGAAAAAGTATTGCTTCCAAAGAATACTTACTAATTTTAAAAAAATGTGCAGATCTTGGATTACTTGTTCTACTTCATCCTGTATTTGACTTTAGGAAACCTGATAATAATATTGTATTTAGTTGGGAATATGAACTTTCTCAAGCTATGTTAGATTTAGTAAATGCGAGTATTTTTACAAAGTGTCCTAACATTAAGATAATTGTTCACCATGCCGGAGCAATGATACCATTTTTTGAAGGTAGAATTGATAATATAATGAAAGATAAAAAAGATGATTTCAAAAAGTTTTATGTAGATACAGCCATACTTGGAAACTCTAAAGCTCTAGAACTTGCAGTATATTACTTTGGAATAGATAAAGTCTTATATGGAACTGATGCTCTATTTGGAATTATGCCTAATGGGGCTACAAAAGAAATAGAAAATGCTATTGATGTATTACCGATTTCTTTAGAAGACAAAGAAAAGATATATTCTAAAAACTTACAAAAGTTATTGAAAAGAAAGAAGGAGAATAATAATGAATAAAAAAATAATAGTTTTAATAATTGCGGTAGTAATAATTGTAGCTGGTTGTGTTGGAATTTGGTTTACGAATTCTAATAATAATTCAAATATCAATACAACTGAAAATGAAAATAGTAATCAAAATGTAGAAGAAAATAATGATGAAAATACTAATGATAAAAAAATCGCAATTATTTATTTTTCAGCAACAGGTACAACTAAAAAAATCGCTGAATATATTAAAAATACAACGGATGGTGATTTAATTGAAATTATTCCAAAAGAAAAATATACAGATAATGACTTAAATTATGGAAATGATAATTCAAGAGCAAATCAAGAACAAAATGATTCTAAAGCTAGACCTGAAATTTCAAATAATATAAATACAGATAATTATGATATAGTTTATTTAGGTTATCCTATTTGGTGGGGAGATGTTCCGAAAATAATCTTAACATTTTTAGATAATCATAGCTTAGATGATAAAACAATTATTCCTTTCTGTACTTCAGGTGGTTCTTCTATAACTAATAGTTTGAGTACTTTGAAAAATTATAATAAAAATATTAATTGGATTGATGGAAAAAGATTTTCATCAACTGCAACTCAAGATGAAGTGACAAATTGGGTTAATAGTATAAATTATTAGGAGAAAGAAAATGAAAGCAGAAAAAATGAATTTAGTTGAAGAATGGGATAAAACATTTCCTAAAAGTGATAAGGTAAATCACAAAAAAGTAACCTTTCATAATCGTTATGGAATAACACTTGTTGCTGATATGTATAAACCTAAAAAATACGAAGGAAGACTTTCTGCAATTAGTGTATGTGGACCTTTTGGAGCAGTAAAAGAACAAGCAAGTGGATTATATGCACAATGCCTCGCTGAAAGAGGTTTCTTAACAATAGCATTTGATCCATCATTTACAGGAGAGTCAGGAGGGACACCAAGATATATGGCTAGTCCTGATATAAATACTGAAGATTATCAAGCATCTATTGATTATTTATCAACACTTCCTAATGTTGATCCTGAAAAAATTGGTATTGTTGGTATTTGTGGCTTTGGTGGAATGGCAATAAACACTGCAGCACTTGATACAAGAATTAAAGCAACAGTAACTTCAACTATGTATGATATGTCAAGAGTAAATGCTAATGGTTATTTTGATGATGGTGATAATGAAGAGGCAAGATATGAAATTAAGAAAAATCTTAATATTCAAAGAACAGTTGATTATAAAAATGATAATTATGAGCTTGGTGGAGGATGCCTAGATTTACCTGTACCAGAAGATGCTCCATTTTATGTTAAAGATTATAGTGAGTATTATAAGGGTAGGGCATATCATAAAAGAAGTTTAAATTCTAATGGTGGATGGAATAAAGTAGGATGTATGTCTTTTATAAATCAACCTATTTTAAAATATAGTAATGAAATCAGAAGTGCAGTTTTAATGATACATGGCGAAAAAGCCCACTCTTGTTATTTTAGTAAAGATGCTTATAAAGACATGGTAACAAATAGTAACTATACTGATAATAAAGAACTAATGATAATTCCTAATGCTGTTCATACTGATTTATATGATAATAAAGATATAATTCCATTTGATAAAATTGAAAAGTTTTTTAAGGATAATCTAAAATGAAAAAGAAAATAATATTTATAATACTCGCTATTGTAGTTATTTTAATTATAGGGTTTGGAATTTACATTTTATTGAATGGAAAAGACAAACAAAAGGAGAATGAGAAAACTGTGAATGAAAATGTAATAAATGAATTACAACAAGAAGACAACATAGCAAAATTTAACTTTGAAACTAAAACAGTAAAACTTAATAGTGGATATGAAATGCCAATAAATGGACTTGGAACTTATAGTTTAACAGGTGATACTTGCTACAATGCTGTATCTAGTGCTTTAGCTTCAGGAGTAAGATTGATAGATACAGCTTATATGTATGGTAATGAAGAAGAAATTGGAAAAGCTATTAGAGATTCAGGAATACTTAGAGAAGAAATATTTGTTATTACGAAAATTTACCCTAATCAATTTGATAAGCCAAAAGATGCAATCGAACTTGCTTTAAAGAAGTTAGATATAGATTATATTGATATGATGCTTTTACACCATCCAGGTACTAATGATGTCAGTGCTTATAAAGAAATGGAAAAATATGTTGAAAGTGGCAAAATTCATTCATTAGGGTTATCTAATTGGTATGTTAAAGAATTAAAAGAATTCTTACCACAAGTAAATATAATACCTGCTCTTGTTCAAAATGAAATTCATCCATATTATCAAGAAAATGATGTCATACCATTTATCCAAAATTTAGGTATTGTCGTACAAGGCTGGTATCCATTTGGAGGAAGAGGTCATACTAGCGAGTTATTAAATAATGAAACAATAGTTAAAATAGCAAATAACCATAATGTATCATCAGCTCAAGTTATCTTGCGTTGGAACTTACAAAAAGGTGTTGTTGTAATACCAGGATCTTCGAATCCAGAACATATTAAAGAAAATACAAATATTTATAATTTTGAATTAACTAAAGAAGAAATGAAACAAATAAATGATTTGGACAGAGATGAAAAACACGATTGGTATTAAAAAAATTTAATAAGAAAGAAAGGAATGATTTTATGAGTAAAATTTTAGTAAGTTTCTTTTCAGCTAGTGGAGTAACAAAAGAAGTAGCAAATAAAATTGCTAATATTACAGGTGGTGATTTATTTGAAATTGAACCTGTAAATAAATATACAAGTGAAGATTTAGATTGGACTAATAAACAAAGCAGATCATCAGTTGAAATGAATAATCAATCATCAAGACCAGAGATAAAAAATAAAGTTTCTAATTTAAGTGATTATGATACTGTTTTAATTGGATTTCCTGTATGGTGGGATTTAGCTCCAACAATCATTAATACATTTATTGAAGAAAACAATCTTGAAAATAAAAAAATCTATGTATTTGCAACCTCGGGTGGTTCTAGTGTAATAAACAGTTTTAATACTTTAAAAAATACTTATAGTAACCTTAATTTTATAAGTGCTAAAAGATTTTCAAGTAATGTATCAGAAAATGATGTAACAAGTTGGATTATGTAGGTGATGCTATGAGTATAACTATTAACATTTATTATAAAGGTGAAAATGGTAATGCTAAAAAATTTGCTAAAGAAATGGTATCTAGTGGCATTGTAGATAGAGTAAGAGCCGAAGCTGGTAATGAAAAATATGAATACTTCTTACCCTTCGATGATGAAGAAACAGTTTTACTTATTGATAGATGGAAAAATGAAGAAGCATTAGATATTCATCATAAATCAGAAATGATGAGGCAAATTGCAGATTTAAGGAACAAATATCATTTAAGTATGAAAGTAGAAAAATTTAAAAGTTTGGAGGAGAAATAGATGAAAAAACAAACAGCAGGTAGAGATAGGTTAGGTAATATTGCACCTAAATTTGCAGAATTAAATGATGATGTATTATTTGGGGAGGTATGGAGCAGGGAAGATAAATTATCAGCAAGGGACAGAAGTTTAATTACTATATCAGCATTATTTGCACAAGGGTTATTTCCACAATTAAAAAGCCATCTTGAAATCGGAAAAGAACATGGACTTACAAAAGAAGAAGTTGTTGAAGTAGTAACGCAACTTGCATTTTACTCTGGATGGCCTAAGGCTTGGAGTACCTTTCCTTTAATAGAGGAAGTTTATGGGAGTGATGATAAAAATGAATAAGGAAGAATTTAATAAATTAAATGTATTTGGATTGGGAAATCCAAATGATGCGTATGCAGAGTATTTTACAGGAAATAGTTATTTAAAACAATTAGCAAAGACAGAAAATGGAATTAGTTTTGCAAATGTAACATTTGAACCCTCTTGTAGAAATAATTGGCATATTCATAAGGCTAAATCTGGTGGTGGACAAGTTTTAATTTGTACAGCAGGATATGGATATTATCAGGAAGAAGGAAAGTCGGTACAAAAACTATCTTCAGGAGATATTGTCGTGATACCAGCAAATGTTAAACACTGGCATGGAGCAAGAAAAGACTCTTGTCTTTCACAGGCATAATGACACCAAAAGATAAAACTATTGATTTACTTTATTTTAAAGGAAATATAAATGGA
>CANRKG010000023.1 GCA_947631155.1 uncultured Bacilli bacterium | reverse complement strand
ACCTTTTCAAATTTCAATTTTTAAAATCTGCATAAGAAAACCTCTAGAAAAATTCTAGGGGTTTGTCTACACTCTGAAAAGTTCATTTATGAACTTTTTTTAATATTTCTAAAAAAATTGCACACATTATATATTATAAATTTAAAGATTAAATATTATGTAAATATGTGTAAAAATGATAATAAAATCAATTGATTAATAGTAATTTATGTGCTATCTTAGTGTTAACATAGAGTGAAGGATAAGGTGATATTGATGAAAAATAAGAAAATATTAATGATCATATTTATATTTACATTAAGTTTTATGATTATACCTGACGCAAATGCTGCAAATATGATCCCAAATCCAAATGTTAAAATTGATAAATGTATTGATGATGATCAAATATGCTCATATGGTGCATATGGTGAACCTAGAATTAAATTAGCTGTAGGAACAAATGTTATAGTTAAATTTGATAACAATAGTGATAGGAATTGTGTAGTGATTAATGACGATAATACAAGTTTGATATTGTTATTAAATACCGTATCTGGGTTAAAAGCTGAACAGTCACATGTCAAGGATGTATTAGGTTACAATACTCATAATTGTAGTATTTGTAATAACTTAAGTGATAAATATAAATCATATACTGCGGCAACAGGAATTACGTTCGCTAAGGGAAGATTACTAATGGATAGTGAGTTTGACACATTTCAGTTAGCGATACAAAAAGCTAAGGAAGTTAATGATAGTTATAAATATACAACTACAAATACATATTGGGTTATGGATACAACTGGAATTAAAATGAAATCTTCTTCTGGACCATCAGAAGCAGTTACCCCAATTGTTATTGAAATTCCAAAATACATTGATAAAGATTTAACTTCAGATTCTAGTGGTAGTCCTGGAACTACTCCTGGTGGTAATACAGAAACAAATCCAAGTAATCCTGATTCAAGTAATTCTGAAAATAGCTCAGAAAAAGGAAAAACAGGTAGTCAAACTGTAAATGTTGCAAATACATCTAAAGAAGTATATTTACCATATATTATTGGTAGTTTTATAGTAATAGGTGGAGTTATCTTTATAACATATGCATATAAAAAGATTGAAAAAGAAAACACAGATTAATGTGTTTTTTTAAATAGCTCTATATTTATCACTATCTTTAAAAGGATTCTTTTTATCAATATGGTCATAAAATAAAATACCATTTAAATGATCGATTTCATGTTGAAAGGCTATTGCTAATTCTTCACGAGCACGAACTCTTATTTTATTTCCTTTTTCATCAAAGCCTTCAACTGTTATTCTAGCATATCTAGGGACAATACCATCAACTTCACGATTAACACTTAGGCATCCTTCACCAACTTCCACATATATCTTTTCCATGGAAGTACTTACAATCTTTGGATTAATGATAACATAATTTTCAAATTTACCTTCATCATATTCATTAACTACAACAAAATATCTTTTTGCAATTCCTAATTGAATAGCTGATAGCCCCATTCCTGGACGTAAATTATATTTTTCTGATAACTCTTCAATTTGACTATTTTTTAAGTATTCTAACATGTCATTAATATTTTTTTTATCTTCTTTTGTTAGTGGAAAAACAACATCTTTACTAATTACACGTAATCTTTTATCCTTTTCATCTAATATATCTTTCATTTTTAGCAAAACAATCACCCCAATTGCCCATATTATACTAAAAAAAAAGAAAAAAGAAAAGTCTTTTTTCTATGTTTATTGAGCCCAACGTGTTCCAATCACGATAACTAATAAAATAAATAATACTAAGATAATTGCATAAATAGAGTTGTTGTTATTGTTACCACAGCAATTGCTTGGGTAATACATTTGTGGATATGAGTTTTGGCAACAAGATCCACCACCATAGTAATACATATGACTTAGCCTCCTTTACTTAATCTATTATAGGTTATGTAAAATGTTAAATTGTGTTAATTAAATTTACCTAAAAAAAATTACCTATAAAAAAACAATTATTTGTGATATGATAAAATAATGAAAGGATAGGATTTCGATGGGTAAAAAAAGAAGCAAGAAAAAAATTCTAAAATATTTAGATAAACCACTTCTAATTGTGACTATTTTATTATTTGTTATCGGTCTTATTATGGTTTTTTCTTCTTCTAATGTTACCGCATACATGTCACATGCAGTTAGTCCTTATAATTATTTTATTAAACAGGCTTGTTTTCTTTTATGTGGCATTTTTATCTTTTTTGTTATGATACGCTTTAATACTAAAGCTTATGGAATATTTTCTTGGATATTATTAATAGTAATAGTTGCCAGTTTGATTATTTTATTAATTTATGGAAAGGCTACAAATCATGCAGTAAGTTGGTTTGATTTTGGTCCGTTTAGTTTTCAGCCAAGTGAATTTGTTAAAGTTATATTTATTGTTTGGATGGCTCGATTCTATGAAATGAGTGACAAAAAATTAAATTCTTATTCTTCTAGTTTGTTCCCACCTTTTGTAGCTTGTGGAATTGCGCTTTTAATTATGTTACAACCAGATTTAGGAACTGCTATTATTTTTACAGCTATTGTGGCTTCCTTATTTATTTCCTCACCAGTTTCTAAAACTATTAAATCAAAAACTTTATTTGGTTGTTTTGGATTAATTGGAGTATTAGCACTTGTCATTACTTCTACAGGAAATACAGTTTTATTAGAAAGACAAGCTTCACGATTTGATTTTAAAGATCCTTGTTCTAAATTATTAACAACGGGTTCACAAGTTTGTAATGGTTATATTGCAATTAATAATGGTGGTTTGATTGGAGTAGGTCTTGGTAATTCTACACAGAAATATTTATATTTACCAGAAGCATATACAGATTTTATTTTTGCTATTATTGTAGAAGAAATGGGTTCACTTTTTGGTGTCTTTATTATTTTATTATATATATTTGTATTATATCGGATTTTGTTAATTGGACGAAAAAGTTACACTAATAGAGGTGCAATGATGGCATATGGAGTAGCTATTTATATCTTTTGCCATATAGCAGTAAATTTATTAGGGTTATTTGGTTTAATTCCTTTAACAGGAGTTCCTCTTCCATTTATGAGTTATGGGGGATCATTTACAATTTGTTTAATTGCTGCTTTAACGATTGTGCAAAGAATCGCTATTGAAAATAAACTTCTTGAAGAAACAAAAAAATAACAGAAAAGCTAAGAACTTTTCTTTTTTTTTCGAATAATATTTTAGGAGGTATTATGACATTCAAATATAGATATAGAAAACAAATATTATTGATTACAATAATTATTATTTTATTAGGTGCTTTTATTACTTGGTTTTGTATTTATAATCAAAAAAAAGAATCAATAAAAAAACCTAAACCACTTTTAACTGAAAAGAAATCTTCATCTAACAATAAAAAGAAAGAAGAACCAAAGATTCAAGAAATAATGGTTGATATTAAAGGAGAAATTGTCAATCCCGGTATTTATAAATTAGAAGAAGGTAGTAGAGTAATCGATGTTATTAATTTAGCAGGCGGAATTACTCCAAATGGAGATCTTAGTGTATTAAATTTAAGTAAAAAATTAAAAGATGAAATGGTTATTATTATTTACAGCTATTATGAAGTTAGAAATCTAGAAAAAGTTCGTGAGACAGAAAAGATAGTTAGAAGTAATTGTGCAACTGTAGACAATGGTTTAACTAATGGTGCTTGTATCGATAATGAAGAGACAACAACTGATACTGCGAATCAAAAAATATCAATTAATAAAGCAACTTTAGAAGAGCTAATGACTTTATCAGGTGTAGGGGAATCTAAAGCTAAGAGTATCATTGAATATCGCCAAAAGAATGGTGAATTTAAATCTCTTGATGAATTGAAAAAAGTAAGTGGAATAGGAGATGCTTTATTTGATAAGATTAAGGAAAATATTACTCTCTAACAAACTTTATTTAGTGTTAGTTATATTTACCCTTAGTTTTATGATTATTAATTTTATTTGGCCCTATTCAAGTCACTACAGTAAAGCAACAAGACAAGTAACAGCGAAAGTAATTAACTATACAATTGATGGAAACAAACTCAATTTAGATCTTAAGGCTAAAGAAAAATTAAAAGCTAGTTATTACTTTACTACTAAAAAAGAAAAGAGTAATTTTATAAATACTGTTGATATTGGAGATATGATAAAAATAAAAGGAATATTTTCTGCTCCTTCTCCAAATAAAACACCTAATTTATTTAATTATAAAAAATATTTAGAAAAAAGAAAAATATACTATCTAATTAAAATAGAAGAAATCTATTTAGTAAGAAAGAATAAAAATCTTTTTTATAAACTGAAAAATTTTACGATTAAACGAACTCAAAATCCTTATTTGCGAACTTTTATTTTAGGAGATACAACATTAGTTTCTAACCAAGTTATCAAAAATTATCAGGAAATAGGCATTAGTCATTTGTTTGCTATAAGTGGGATGCATATTAGTTTATTATCTTCTCTGATATTAAAATTATTAAAAAAATTAAAGTTAAAGGATAATTTTTGTTATTGCTTTGTAAGTGTTATTCTCTGTTTTTATTTACTATTAGTGGGATTTTCACCATCAGTTTTAAGAGCAGTATTATTCTTTATTTTATTTTCAATTAATAAGATATATTATTTTTATATAAAGCCATCACAGATTTTTATCATGGTTTTAACCATATCTCTTATCATAAATCCCAATTATATTTATGATATTGGTTTTTTATATTCATTTAGCATTTCCTTAAGTTTAATTTTATTAGGTAATTATATTAACCAATATGAAAACTATTTTTTAAAACTACTTCTTACTTCTATAATTGCCTTTGTAGTTAGTACTCCTATTACTCTATATAATTTTAATCAATTAAATTTTTTGAGTATTTTTTATAATTTAATTTATGTTCCATTAATTAGTATTATAATTTTTCCTTTATCATTACTTTCATTTTTTCTTTCCCCATTAGAATCAGTCTTAAATATAACTACTAAATTTTTAGAGATGAGTAGTGCCGTTTTTGCTAAAATTTCTTTGTTTAAAATAATTTATAATCAAGCGTTTAGTATTATTTATATTTTATATGTAATCTTTATTATTATTTTTTTATTTGGATTAACTAAAAATAAATATTATTGTTGTTTACCGTTCTTAATTCTTTTAATAGGTCACAGTAATTATCCTAAAATTGATTCTAGTGACTATATTGTAATGTTAGATGTTGGACAAGGTGATTCTATTTTACTTCATTCAAATAATAAAAATATTTTAATCGATACCGGTGGACATAAATCTTACAATAAAAAATGGGCACAACAAAAAAATAATTATTCAATTGTTGAAAATATTACAATTCCATATTTAAAAAAACGGGGAATTAAAAAATTAGATTATTTATTTTTAACTCATGGAGATTATGATCATTTAGGTGAGGCATTAAATTTAGTTAAAAAGTTCAAAGTAGAGAAAATTTTAATAAATGAAGGACATATTAATTATTTAGAAAGACAAATAATTAATAGTTTTAATAATGTTGATATTGCTTATCAAGATAGTTATTATCAAGTTGGTGATTTTAAAATAATGTCTTTAAATTATGATTTAAAAGAAGAAAATGATAGTAGTCTAATTCTTTATGTAGAAATTAGAAAAACTAAATTATTATTTACGGGTGATGCTTCAGTTAGAAGTGAAGAAAAATTAATGACTAATTATGAATTACCTACAATAGATTTTTTAAAAGTTGGACATCATGGCTCCGATACTTCTTCAAGTAAAGAATTTATTAATACCATTAATCCTAAATATGCATTAATATCAGTAGGCATAAATAATAAATATAATCATCCTAAAAAATCAGTCTTAAAAATATTAACTAATTCAAAAATATATAGAACAGATAAAAATGGAAGTATAGAGATTAAATTACATAAAAATGGCTATATAGTAAAACCCTTTATACAATAGAAAGGTAGAACTATATTGAAATGAATAATCATAATAGTAATATTTAATTTAAAAATGATGATAATTATTGCATTTTTTATCTAATTTTATTAAAATAAATTTAGAAATGGTAGTGGTTTCAATGAATAAAATTGAAGAATATATCAACAAAAGTAATTCTACAGATTTAAAGCACTCTTATATGGATGCTTGTAGCAACAAGGATTTTTATAAATATATATCTAGTCTACCAATAGAAGAAGATATTCTAATGAAATATACTTCTACATTAGAAGAATGCTTTGATGAATATAGTAACTGTAAAAGTTGTAAATCGTTTAATATGTGTAAGAATAAGGTTAGTGGATATTGTCTAACTCCAGAAGTCGAAGAAAAGAGTCTTAATTTTTCTTATATTTGTTGTGATAAAAAAGCCAAAATAGATGAAGAAGAAAAATATTTGCAAAATATTAAATATTATGATATTCCTCAAGAAATTAGAAAAGCTTCTTTTAAAGACTTATATAATGATGATACTGCTAGAGTTCCAATTATGAAATATATTAAGGACTTTGTTAAAAATTATGGTAAGAAAGATAATTTAAAAGGTTTATATCTTCATGGATCTTTTGGTTCTGGGAAAACCTATTTAGTCGCAGCTTTATTAAATGATATGGCTAAAAAGAAAGTAAAGTGTGCTTGTGTATATTATCCAGAGTTTTTAAGAGACTTAAAAGCTTCATTTAAAACAGATTATGAAGAAAAATTTCGTTATATAAAAAAAGTTCCCTTGTTATTGTTAGATGATATTGGAGCTGAAAATGTAAGTAATTTTAGTCGTGATGAGATATTAGGACCGATTTTGCAATATAGAATGGAAGAAAATTTACCTACCTTTTTTACCTCTAATTTGACTTTAGAAGAATTAGAAAACAATTTAGCAATAACTAGTAGTGGAGTAGATAAATTAAAGGCTAAAAGAATTGTTGAGAGAATTAAACAATTAACTGTACCAATTGAACTAATTAGTAAAAATAGAAGAAGTTAAAAAATGTCAAGAAAAGAAAAAATAATTCTGATAAGTTTGTATATTAATTTATTTTAGTGTAATCTTATATTAGAAGGTGATTATAATGAAAAAAAAGGTTCAATTAAACAATAAAATACTTATTGTTGCATGTGTTCTTTTAGTAATTGCAATCATTGGAACTGCTTATGCTTTGTATATGCAAGTTTTATATGGAAATGAAACTAATACTATTGTTGCAGGAACATTATCAATAAATTTACATGAGCATGAATATATAGATATATCAGGAAAAGATGCAATTCCTCTGACCAAAGAAACAGCGTTATCTCAGACTAATAATCTTTATAACTTTGATTTAGAAAATGATGGTAATATAAATAGTAAATACACCATATATTTAGAAATAGAAGAGGAAGAAGGAACTGAATCTATTCCTACTAATTGTATTCGTTATATTTTAACTAAAAATAATGTTGCTAGAACAGATCAATTGTTAAGTGAAGCACCAACAGAACAAAATACAGGAGAAAATCAAGGTAAAATTATATTAGATAGTAGCAATTATGATAGTAACTCTAAAGTTTTAGTTCCTGGAGAAGAAAATGCTAATAAATATTCATTAAGACTATGGATTGATGAAAAAGCAACTACTGCTATTGCTAATCATGTCTTTAAAGCTAAATTAAAAATTGTAGCAACGCAAACTGATGTAGAATAATAAATTAATTTTATTTAAATATTTGCAATCTCATTATATTTATGGTATTATTAATGCAGTTCAAAAACTATGACTAAGGATACGATTATTTGCAATCTTCATTAAGAGAGTTCGTGGTTGGTGGAAACGAATTGAAGACCAAATAGTTACTACCTTAAGAGTTGAATTATTAAAGTAATTCCGGTTATCCGTTATCTAAATAAAGTAAAATACCTGGATGGTACCGTGTTTTATGCACTCCAATAACTATATTGGGGTTTTTTATTTGAAGGAGGAAGATTATGATAAATATTAAAGAAGATGAAAAATTAAGTGTAATGAACCATTCTTGTGCTCATTTACTAGCTCAAGCTGTAAAACATTTATATCCAAATGCAAAATTTTGGGTAGGACCAGTAATTGAAGAAGGCTTTTATTATGATATTGACTTGGGTGATAATGTAATCAAAGAAGAAGATTTAGAAAAAATTGAAAAAGAAATGAAAAAAATCGCTAAGGATGGAAAAAGAATTGTCAGAGAAGAAATAACAAAACAAGAAGCTTTAGAAAAATTTAGTGATGATCCTTATAAACTAGATTTAATTAATCGTATGAATGAAGAAGATACAGTAATTAGTTGTTATACTCAAGGTGATTTTACAGATTTATGTCGAGGACCACATGTAGAAACAGTAAAAGAGTTAAAATATTTTAAATTATTAAAAGTAAGTGGAGCATATTGGAAAGGTGATTCTAAAAATAAAATGCTACAACGAATTTACGGTGTTTGTTTTGAAACTAAAGAAGATTTGGACTCGCATCTAACACTACTAGAAGAAGCTAAACAACGTGATCATCGTAAACTAGGTAAAGATTTAGAATTATTTATGTCTGACGATTTGGTCGGTAGAGGTTTACCAATGTTTTTACCTAATGGATATATTATTTGGCAAGAATTAGAAAATTATATCAAAGCTAAAGAACGAAAATTGGGTTATCTTCATGTTATGACTCCATGCGTTGGTAATGTTGAACTTTATAAAAAATCTGGACATTGGGATCATTATAAAGAAAATATGTTTCCTGTTATGGAAGTTGATGGAGAAGGTTTTGTCTTACGACCAATGAATTGTCCACATCATATGATGATATATGCCAATAAACTTCATTCCTATAAAGATTTGCCAATTAGAATTGGTGAAATTGCTCATGATTTTCGTTATGAAGCTAGTGGAGCTGTAAAAGGAATTGAACGAGCAAGACATTTTTGTCAAAACGATGCTCATCTATTTGTGACTAAGGAGCAAATTAAATCAGAATTTAAAAATGTAGTCGATTTGATTTTTGACGTCTATAAAGATTTTAATATTACTGAATACCGTTGTGTGTTATCATTACGTGACAAAGAAGACAAAGAAAAATATCATCCTGATGACCAAATGTGGGATAAAGCTGAAAATGAATTAAGAGAAGTTTTAAATGAATTAGGAATAGAATATACAGAAGAAATTGGTGAAGCTGCTTTTTATGGACCTAAACTAGATGTCAATGTTAAACCAGCGGTTGGAAATGAATATACCTTATCAACTTGTCAATTAGATTTCTGTTTACCAGAAAAATTTGATTTGAAATATATTGATAGAGATGGATCTAAGCAAACACCTGTTGTTCTTCATCGTGCTATTTTAGGTTCTTTGGATCGCTTTATGGCATACATTTTAGAAGAGACAAAAGGAGCCTTACCAACTTGGCTTTCTCCAGTTCAAGCAATAGCAATTCCTGTTTCTAGTGAACATCAAGGAGAGTATGCTGAAGAGGTAACTGAAATATTAAAAGAAAATAATATTAGAGTAGAACTTGATAATCGAAATGAAAAATTAGGTTATCGTTTAAGAGAAGCTCAAACAAAGAAAATACCATACACATTAATTTTAGGAGACAAAGAAAAAGAAAGTAAAACCATTAGTTATAGAAAATATTCACAAACTGACACAAATACTATGAAAATAGATGAATTCATATCATTTTTAAAAAAAGAAATAATTAACAAAAAAGGTTGATATATTTCTTTTTTTTTGGTATAATAAGCCTTAATTATTTTTTGATTGGAAAGAAGAGGTTGACTATGAGTGAATATAATGAGTCTTGTGTTAAAGATGCTGTAAAAGAAATTAGTAATTTGATTGCAGCCAATAAACTAGACTTGGCCTTAAATAAAACGGAAGAATACATAGATAAATACCCAACTGAAAAAATATTTATTTACTATAAAGGAAAAATTTTGTTTTTTGGTAGAAATAAACAAGAAGCTAAATTAGAGTTTGAAAAAATTGCAAAAGACGAAAGTCTCCCTTTTGTACATAATGCCTATTTTTATTTAGGAGAAATAGCTCAATTTTCAGAAAGGCCTAATATTGATTTAGCAATTAATTGTTATAAAAAAGCTATTGAATTAGCACCAGATAATGAATTTAAAAGTTATGTATCTTTAGCTAAAATTGAAATTAATAGAAAAAATTATTTAGAAGCCTTAAATATATTAAATAAATGTAAAAATAAAAAAAGTATTGAAGTATTATATACTAAAGCAATAGCTTTAAAAGGATTAAAACGTGACAAAGAAGCTAAAGCAGTTCTTGACTCTATAGATTTAGATAAGGCTAACTTATATTTTTCAAGAAATATTTATATTGAAAAAGCTAAAGCTACAGAAGATAATAAAGAACAAGCAGAAGAATATCTAAAAAAAGCCTTAGTAGGTCCTAAAAACTCAAGTTATTGGTATGCTCTTTATGAGTTTGGTTTTTTCTATGCTAAGTATCAACAATATGCTCAAGCTTTAGAGTGTTATAACTCAATTATTAAAAATCCTAAAGTTAGTCAAAAATTAAAAGATAAAGTTATTTGTGAAATAGGATATATTTATCAATATAATATTTTATATAAAGAAGCAATTGAAGAATATCAAAAGATTAGTGAACAATCTAATTTATACTCAAAAGCTATCTATAGACTTGCTGCTATTTATCTTAATATGGGTAATTATGAACAAGCTAAAGAATATTTAGAAAAGGTGCCATTTATTAATAAAAAACAACAAATGAGAACTCTTTATACTTATGCAATATCATTATATAGAAATCATGAATATGATACTGTTAAAAAACTTATTAATATTATAGAGTATAATGAATTAGAAGATGATAATTATTTTAATTATAAATTTTTAAAAGAGTTATTTAGTAATAAAACATCGTCCAATAACTGCGAGTATGCAGTTAAGCAATTAAGAAATTATTCAGAAGCCAGATTAGTTTATTATATGATAGATATGAATAGAAATATCGCAATAGAGGGGGATATTTATTCTGTCGAATCAGTAAGATTTAATCAAAACATTAATCTAGGGCAATTATGTGATAAGGTATCGTCAAAAGTAATTGATATGGAACCCGAAAGAAGAGATATTTTTGATTATTATAATATACCTTATAAA
This sequence comes from uncultured Bacilli bacterium, assembly GCA_947631155.1. Classification (GTDB taxonomy): domain Bacteria; phylum Bacillota_I; class Bacilli_A; order RF39; family UBA660; genus UMGS995. Next base: position 9,230 of record CANRKG010000023.1, on the reverse strand, counting down.
AATGTTGGATTTGTTGGTGAACAAGAAGCTAATGGTTTAAGAGCTTTAACTTTACCAGATACTAAGAGTGTTCTGCGTTTCTTTCCTTGTATTATGCCAGATCGAAATTTGAATAAACCTGCTGCTAGACAAAAGGTTAAAAATAATTTAAATTAATTATTGTAAAGAATTGTAAAATATCTTAAAAAGTGAAAAAATTTCACTTTTTTTTTAATTTTTTTTATTTACAAAACACTTTCTATATAGTAGGATATAACTAAGCAGTGGTTGATTGTGGTAGAAAGTGGGGGATTTTTATGTTTATGGGTGAGTATCATCATAATATTGATGATAAAGGTAGATTAATTATTCCTTCAAAATTTAGAGATAAATTAGGAAATGAATTTATCGTTACTCGTGGTATTGAAAACTGTCTTTTTGCATATTCAAAAGAAGATTGGGAAAAGATAGTTACTAAATTAGAATCCCTACCATTTACTAAAAAAGATGCGAGAAGTTTTGTTCGTTTCTTTTTATCAGGCGCTACTTGTGCAGAATTTGATAAACAAGGCCGTATTAATATTACCTCCCCATTAATTTCCTATGCTGATTTAACAAAAGAATGTGTAGTAATTGGTGCAGGAAATAGGATTGAAATATGGTCATCAGAAAATTGGGATAATTTCTTCAATTCTGCTAAGGACAACATGTCTGATATAGCTGAAAATTTATTTGATGAGAGTGTGAGTCTATAATGCATATTAGTGTTTTATTAGAAGAAGCTATAGCAGCCTTAAACTTGAACGAAGAAAGCATTATAATTGATGCCACATTAGGTTATGGAGGACATAGTAGTAATATCTTGAAAAGAATAAAAAGAGGGCACCTATTCGCCTTTGATCAGGATAGTGAAGCAATTGAGTATAGTACCAATCGCTTAAAGAAGATTGGTACTAACTTCACTATTATTAAAAGTAACTTTTGTAAGATGAAAGAAAAAATACAAGAATTAGGTGTTAAAAAAGTTGATGGTATACTATTCGATTTAGGTGTATCTTCACCTCAATTAGATGATAAAGAGAGAGGATTTAGTTATCACCAAGATGCCAAGTTAGATATGAGAATGGATCAAAGTAGTAATTTTTCTGCTTATGATGTAGTTAATACTTATTCCAAAGAACAATTAGCTAGAATTTTTACACAATATGGTGAAAGTAAATTTGCTAATAATATTGCTAAGAAAATTGTAGAATATCGCCAAGAAAAAAATATCGAAACTACTTTAGAATTAGTAGATATTATAAAAGCAGCCGTACCAATGAAATTCAGATTAGAAAAACATCCAGCTAAACAAATATTTCAAGCAATTCGTATTGAAGTTAATCATGAATTAGAAGTATTAGAACAAGCATTAACCCAAGCTGTTGATTTGCTTAAACCAACAGGTAGAATCGCAGTTATTACGTTTCATTCTTTAGAAGATAGAATAGTTAAAAAATATTTTAAAAAAATTAGTGAAATTGATCCTAAAATAAAAGGATTACCTAATATACCGCTTGATTATTTACCAGATTTTAAATTGGTTTATACAAAAGCAATAGTTCCACAAACAGAAGAACTAGAAAAAAATTCCAGAGCTAGAAGTGCTAAGCTCAGAGTCATAGAAAGAATAAAATAAGGAGATGGTTAGTATGTCAAAAAGAAAGGTGAAAAAGCAGTTGAAAATGTCTAAGTTTGAGAGATTTTTATATACTTTTGCTGTCTTTTTGCTATTGGCATCACCAATTTCAATAGTCTTTTCTAAAGCTACTTTAGCTAAAGTTAATTTTGAAGTAGAAAAAGAAAAACAGCAAATTCAAATACAGGAAAGAACTAATGAAGGTATTTCGATGACAATAGATGAGTTAGCTTCTTTAACTAAGATACAAGAAGTTGCAGAAGCTCAAGGATTGAGTTATAATAATAATAATATTAAAACAATAACTCAAGATAATGAATAGGTGTGATTTTTATATGAAGAGAAAGAAAAAATTGCGTAATAAAATCAAGTATAGCAAACTAATTATTTTTCTTTCTCTTTTTTTATTTGCTATTATGATAGTTAGATTAATAGATCTTTCTGTATCTAAAAGTGTTGATGGAGTTAATCTGCAACAATTAGCGAGCAAAAGAACAACGAGAACTGAGATAATTAAAGCTAAACGTGGAACAATTTATTCTAAAGATGGTGATGCTTTAGCTTTAAATGTTGCTTCCTATAAACTTATTGCTTATTTATCCGAAAAACGTACCACTGATAAAAATAATCCTCAACATGTGGTTGATAAAGAGGGTACAGCAAAAGCTTTGGCTCCAATTTTAGAAATGAACGAAGAAGATATATTAAAATATTTAAATCAAACCAATTTATACCAAACAGAATTTGGAAATAAAGGAAAAGGTTTATCAGAATTAACTAAAAAGAAAATAGAAGAATTAAATTTACCAGGAATTGATTTTATTGAAAGTTATAAAAGATATTATCCAAAAGGTGACTTTTTATCTTATACTTTAGGTTATGCAAGATCTGATCCAAATGATGAAGATGATACAATTGCAGGAGAAATGGGAATTGAATTATATTATGATAAGATTCTTCGAGGTAAAGATGGCTATGTTACTTATCAAAAAGATTTAAGAGGATATAAAATCGCCGATACTCCTGAAGTCAGAGAAGAGGCTGTTGAAGGAAAAGATATTTATTTAACAATAGATAGTAATATTCAATTTTTTATAGAACAAGCCTTAAATAATACAGCTAGTAAATATAGTTTCGATTGGTTTACGATGGTAATAGCTGATGCTAAGACTGGAGCAATATTAGGAATGGCTACATCACCATCTTTTAATCCCAATACTAGAAATATAACTAATTATATTGATTATACTATAGGCTCTGCCTATGAACCTGGAAGTACTATGAAAACATTTACTTATATGGCTGCTCTAGAAAATGGTGTTTATGATGGTAATGAAACTTATAAATCAGGAACTTATGTCACTAGCGATAATACTGTAATTGGAGATTGGAACCGTAATGGTTGGGGTGTCATAAGTTTTGATAGAGGATATGCTTTATCTAGTAACGTGGGGATAATCAATCTTATTAATAGGCACATGAATGCTGCTATGTTAAGACAATATTTTAAAAAATTAGGTTTTGGACGAAAAACAGGAATTTCTCTTCCAAATGAAGTCGCAGGAAGTTTAAATTTTAAATATGAAACAGAAATTTATACTGCTGGTTTTGGTCAAGGAATTACTACAACTCCAATTCAAAATATTCAAGCTTTGACTCCACTTACAAATGATGGAATGCTCTTAAAACCATATATTGTTGATAAAATTGTTAACTCTCAAACTAAAGAAGTGGTATTTAAAGGAGAAAAAGAAGAAGTTGAAAGAGTAGCATCAACTTCTACCGTAAATAAAATGCTTCAATTAATGGATAATACAGTCAATATCTCTGGTAATACAGGTATTGGTTATAAAATTGATAGCCAAGAATTAATTGGTAAAACCGGTACAGCTCAAATAGCAGATAATAGTGGTGTAGGCTATCTTACAGGTAAAGCTGATATTATATCTTCTTTTTCAGGAGTATATCCAAAAAGTAATCCAAGGGTTATAATTTATTCTTCCATTAAAAGACCTACACAGGGATCTCAAAAAAGTATTCAAGACGCAGTTAAAGAAGTTGTTAATAATCTTGGAAAATATCTAGGAACAGAAAAAATTGTTGTACCTAACCAAATCATAGAATATAAATTAGAATCATATATAAATAAGAATATTGAACAAGTAAAAACTTCCCTAACTAACAGTGGTATTAACTATAAAATAATTGGTAATGGTACTAAAATAATTAAACAATATCCAGAGTATAAGGAAAAAATAACTAATAAAGATACTATTTATTTAATAACTAATGATACTAACTATAAAATTCCAAATGTAGTCGGTCTATCTAGTAAAGAAGCTACAGATATTTTAAAACTTTTAGGTGTTAAAGTTAAACTAGAAGGTAGTGGTTATGTAACTAATCAAAGTATTGGTCAAGATACTCCTATTACTGATGGAATGGAAATAACATTACAATTAAATAAAAAGTTTGAGGGATGATAATATGAATAAAAAGCAAAAGATTATATTAATTATAGCTATAATTGTAATCTTTGTAGTAAGTATAACTGTTGGAGGATACTTTGTTTTAAAAAAAGCTATGTTAAAACTTAGTGATAATATCTCTCTAGATACTGATAACTATTTAACGGCTGTAGAAGTTAATAGTGATGTTTCGTTTATCCTATTAATCAATAATCAACAAAAAATATCTAATATAATATACTTAAATGATAAAAGTGTAGAAGGACTATATGGAAAAGGAATAGAAAATAATTCCTATACTAAAGCGATTCCATTAATTATAGAAAACTTAAAGAACTCTAATTATTTTCAAGAAAATGTTATTTTAATTGATTATGGTAACGAAAGTGTTTTTTCTAAAATTAAAGAAGAGTTTAATAAACAATTTGTTATTTATGGTATAAATAAACAAATTACTTCTGATTCTACAACTCTAAATAATAAAGTTCAAAGTTTAGGTTTAACTACTGAGGATAGTAATCAAATTAATAATTTAAAATCCCTATATTCATACTCATTGGATGTTATTAGTAAATATCGAAAATTTGACCAAGAAGATGAACCAGAACAATCACTTGATGTTACTGATATTGATAAATACGCCTCTAATGTTTATAATAAGTTATTAACATATTCCAAAGACATTGAAAGTCAAACTAAAGATGCTCCTAACGGTATAGATATCACGACTATCAATGCATCTGGGGATTATCAAAATGAATTATATGCTTTAAGTGATAGTTGGTATTATATAGACAATTTTAAAGTATATGCCTATATTCATTTCCAACAAAATAATGAAGACTATAATTATTGTTTTGCTGGAACTACTAACTATACAAAAAGTATTTGTTAGAAAGGAAGTAAAAAATGAAATTTATTTCTAAATTAATTGCTTTTATATTAATAGTTACATTTTTAATTTTAACTTATATGATATATCAATTAAATTTAATTCCAACTAAATATTTTTTAATTATAGTGGGAATTTTACTATTATTTATCTTGGGATTAGCCTTTAAATTAATTAGAAAAAAAACACGTATCTTGAGTAGAATATTTTTTGATATTATAGCTATTGCTTTTATTGTTTTATTTGGTTATGGACTAACTTATATAAATGCTACACATAATTTTATGAACAATATACTTGCTAAAGGCTATGAAATAAAAAATTATGTTGTAGTTGTAAATACTAAGAGTAAATATCAAACTATAGCTGATTTAAATAATCAAAATATAGGTTATCTAACAACTGATACTAATTATTCCACTGTTTCTAAAAGAATAAAGAAAAATATAAAGTTTACTGAACAAGCTTATAATAGTGTTGATAAGTTTACTAATTTAGTAGTACAAGATAACACTTCAGCAATTATTCTAGAACGGGAATATTATAATTTATTAAAAGAAGAGTATACAACTTTAAATAATACTAAAGCCATAAAAACTTATAAAATTATTGTAAAAACAGACCAAAAAGCAAAGACTAAAAAACAAGAAGAATCGTTTATTATGTATATTAGTGGTATTGATACATATGGCAATATTAGTAGTGTTTCTAGAAGCGATGTAAATATTGTTGCTGTTGTTAATAAGGATTTAGGTAAAATTTTATTAGTATCAATTCCAAGAGATTATTATGTAAAACTTCATAATATTAATACAACCAAAGATAAATTAACACATGCAGGAATTTATGGAATTAATATGAGTATGGAAACTATTAATGATTTATTAGATATCAATATAGATTATTACTTAAGACTTAACTTTTCAACTTTAACTAAAAGTATTAACTTACTTGATGGTATTGATGTTTATTCAGATAAAACTTTTGTTCCTTCAACTAACAAAAATATTACAATATATGAAGGAATAAATCATATGAATGGTGAAATGGCATTAGCTTTTGCTCGAGAAAGATATGCATATTCTACAGGAGATAGACATAGAGGTGAAAATCAACAAGCCATTATAACAGCGATGATTAAAAAGATGGCTAATGTTGAAAATATTACTAAATATAAAAGTATTTTATCATCATTAGATGGTACCTTTGAAACAAGTATGTCTTATGATGAACTAACTAATCTATTTAAGATGCAACTTGACAAAAAAACAGCTTGGGAAGTTGAATCTGTTAGTTTAGATGGTACTGGTAGTATGATGCCGACTTATAGCATGGGATCTAGAAACTTATATGTTATGATTCCCGATGAAGATAGTGTATCAAATGCTAAAGTCAAAATAAGACAATATTTAAAGAATAACTAAATAGAATTTTACTTTATAAAGGATGATACAGATGAAATATATTATAATTAATAAAGATAAATTAAAAGAAAAAGATATTGATAAGAATCCAATTAGAGTTAAAGCTTTAATAATTAATAGTAACAATGAACTATTAGTTGGATATAGTTTTAATTGTTATCAATTTATTGGAGGACATTTAGAACAAAATGAATCTATAATAGACTGTTTAAATCGTGAAATCACTGAAGAAACAGGAATAAAACTTAATCTTAATGTAATAGATCCATTTTTAATTAAAGACGAGTATTATAAAGGTCCACCTAATATAAAATCGAGAATATACTACTTTGTAGTTAAAACTGATTTGAAACCAGATATTAGTAAAGTTAAATATACCAATGAAGAAGTAACTGGTAACTTTAAATTTAAATATATTCCAATATCTAAAATAGAAAACATTATTAAAGACAATATGATTAATAATGAACCTGCTAAAATAATAGGACAAGAAATGCTATTAGCTTTAAGAGAGTATAAAAAGATTAATCAATAAATATTATGAGGACTTGTAATAAGTTCTTTTTTTTATTTTATTAACATAATTACTATTAGAGGTGACTTATGTTTTTTAAAAAGATAGATAAAAGAATTAGAATAGTTTTAATTATTATATTATTATTATTTGTTGCCATTGTTTTAAGAGTTTTTAAAATTCAAGTATTTGATTATAAAAAATTAAAATCCTTAGCCAATGATTTATGGAGTAGAGATTTAGAAGTAGCAGCCGATCGTGGTAAAATTTTAGATAGAAATGGGGAAGTTTTAGCAGATAATGTAACTACAACCAGTTTAGTATTAGTTCCTAATCAAATAAAAGATAAAAAGAAGACATCCCAAGAATTAGCTAAGATACTGGGTGTCAGTGAAAAAGAGATGAATAAGCATGTATATAAAAAGACTTCCATTGAAAGAGTTCATCCTGAGGGTAGGAGATTATCTTTTGAGATTGCTGATAAGATAAATGCTTTAGAAATGGAAGGAGTTTATCTAGTTAAAGAATCAAAAAGATATTATCCCTATGGAAACTTACTTTCTAATTCTTTAGGATATGTGGGAATTGATAATCAAGGTTTATCAGGATTAGAATTACAATATGATAAAATTTTAACTGGTACTAGTGGAGCTATTAAATATTTTTCTGACGCTAAAGGTAATCAATTAAATTTATCAGATGTTTATGTAGAACCTGTTAATGGAATGAATATTCAATTAACTATAGATTTAAGAATTCAACAATCAGTCGAAAGAGAATTAAATAATATTGTTGATATGTTTCAACCTGATATGGCTTTAGCTTTAGTTATGAATCCTAAAACAGGAGAAATTTTAGCAATGGGAAGTAGACCTGATTATGATCCTAATAATTATCAAAATTATTCACAAGAAAGTTTAAATCGTAATTTACCAATCTTTGCTTCATATGAACCAGGTTCCACTTTTAAAATCATAACAACAGCTTCGGCAGTTGAAGAAAAAGTAGTAAATTTAGAAAAAGATCATTTTTATGATTCTGGTTCTGTAAATGTTGAAGGTTCTGTTTTAAAATGTTGGAAAGCTGGTGGACATGGAGAACAAACATTTTTACAGGTGTTACAGAACTCCTGTAACCTAGTGTTATAACAAGAGATACCATATAAAGATTTTTTATTATGTGATTATTTATAGATAATGTGAACAATTAATAGCCTGACTATGTAAAATAAACTTATATAAGGAAGGTGTTAAAATGAAAAAAAATTATGGAAAAAAGAATTCATATTCAAAAATTTTATTAAGGTGGTTAGAAAGTAAACGGGATGAAATTAAAGAACAAAGTTATGTTAAATACTTTAACTTTATTAATCTTTATATTTCTCCTTATTTAGGAAGTAAAAATTATAAACGAATAAAAAACAAACATATTATATCTTTTTTTGAACAAGAAAAAATTGAAGAATTATCTTTATCTACAAAAAGAACATTAGCATTTATTATTAAAAGTTCATTTAATTATTGCACAGTAAATAAATTGCGTAAATATTTAGATTTAACAGATTTAAAAATAAAAAAGCCAAAATCTAAGGTGGTTTATTTAACTAAAAATGAACAAGCTAAACTAGAAAATTATTTAAAAGATAAGAAAGATATTAGAAAATTAGGTGTTTTAATTTGCTTATATACAGGAATTCGTCTTGGGGAAATTTGTGGTTTGAAATGGAAAGATATTGATTTTAATGCTAAATCATTATCTATAAATAGAACAGTTCAAAGAATAAAAAATAATGATAAAAATGCTAAAACTAAAACTAAAAAAATTGTTTCTACGCCTAAGAGTAATTCTTCAATTAGAATTATTCCATTACCAACTTTTTTACTAAAAGAATTAAGTAAGTATAAATCTACTCCGGAAAACTATGTGTTAACAAATTCAACAGTATTTAAAGATGCGAGAGTATATGAAAAATATTTTGAAAATGCTTTAAAAAAATGTAATATTAGAAATTTGAATTTTCATACTTTAAGACATACTTTTGCAACACGATGTATTGAATCAGGAATGGATATTAAAACTTTAAGTGAATTATTAGGACATTCTTCTTATCATGTTACCTTGTCTGTATATGTTCATTCTACTATTGATCAAAAAAGACATTGTATCAATAAGTTAGTAAGTTATATTAAAAATAAATAAAAAAACATAAGGAAAACTCCTCTTACTTACGAATAATAGAGTAAGGAGGAATTTTAATGGAAAAGTTTTATACATG
>CANRKG010000022.1 GCA_947631155.1 uncultured Bacilli bacterium | reverse complement strand
TCTTGTATTTACTTACCAAAATAGTCATTTCTTCTATTTTTGGATTTAACCGATACCTCCATGTCCAGCATCAACAATAACCTTTTTTACTGTATTATTATTCATTTAAATCACCTATAGTAATTTATGTTTTTTCATAATTATTGTTAACTATTATCTTTTAATAAACTATTTGTATCAATTTTTTACCTTTTTTAAATCGTATATTTGATCAACCCCATCACAGACATTCTGGGAATGAGTTACAATAATAACACACTTATTTTCTTCATGAGCTAACTTTTTAAATATCTCTAAAATTTCGGTTTCAGTTTGTTTATCAAGATTTCCAGTTGGCTCATCAGCAATTATTATTTTAGGGTTATATGATAAACTTCTTGCAATAGCAACTCTTTGTTGTTCTCCACCGGATAATCTTAACACCTTACGATCTGCATAGGTTTCTTTTAATCCGACCTTCCTCATTAGTTCGATAGCTTTTTCTTTTTTATTTTTAATTTTTAAACCATTCGCGTCCATAGAAAGAATTATATTTTCACTTGCTGTCATAAAAGGCAACAAATTATAGCTTTGAAAGACAATACCTATATCACTATTACGATACTTATCTAAATTCATATTTTTTAAACTTTTACCATCAAATATAACTTCACCTTCAGTGCATTTTTCAAGTCCACTTATAAGTGATAAAAGTGTAGTTTTACCTGTTCCACTTCTCCCTCTTATAGCATAAACTTTCCCTGTTTCAAAATTGAAATTAACATTTTTTAAAGCAAACTCATCTTCTTTTGCATCATTATATCTATAACTAACATTTTTAATACTTAAAATAATATCTTTTGGAAAAACATTCTTTCCAAGGTTATCTTTTGAAACATAGTTATTCTTTTTCTTATTTGCCATTTCTAAGACCTCTCTTTCAATATTGTAAGTGGTGAAAATCTTTGAATACTAACCATTGAAGCAATTGAGCTTACTAATACTAGTGAAAGACCAATACTAAGTAATTCTAATAGAACTTTAATATCTACTACTGCATTAATTGAATCATAAGCTTGAACAATAGGCATACCTTTACCATGTATACCGCCTCTTTCACCACCACGATTCATTCCACCAAAGTTTTTATTTACTTCTTCTGTTTTTTCATTACTGCTATTTATTTCATTTGCAAGTAATGAATTACTAACTCCCTTAGAACTTACTGCTCCAATCCCCGCACCAAGTATAAGAGCAACTAATGAAACAATAACAAGTTCTGCTACAAATTGCATTGTTAATTTTAATTTACTAATACCAATTGTTCTTAATACACCAATTTCATATTTTCTTTCACGAATATTAATCATATTGATTACAAATAAGACAATTCCACCAATGATAAGTGTAATAACTAAGAAAGTTGTTGAAAATGATGAAATATTTTTCACACTTGAAACTCCACTTTCAGCAAGTTCTTCATTTGTTTGTAAAATAAAGTTTTCATCTAAACCCTTTTCATAAAATTCATCTTGAAGTTTCTCTACATTATCATAAGAATCTATAATAAAAGTAGGCTGAATTGAAGCTTTTAAATTTTCATTTTCTTTTGTGAGATTAACAACTGCATCGGTATTGGTTATTATTATATTTACAGAATTAGAAAACATAGACATTGGTTCTTGATTATCTTCTTCATTTTCTTTAAAAATACCAATAATTTCAAACTCATAAATATTTCCATCTTCATCTTCTAATTTTATTTTGTCATTTAATTTTAAATTATTATAACTAGCAAGTTCTTCATTGATAAACACATAATTACCATTAAATGCAATATCCCAAGCATTATCAGTTATCTCACTCATAGTATAAGCACCACTAATAAATTCACTCATTGCATCCTCTGAACTATATCCTGTTAAGTTAAAATCAGTTTCAGACATATTATTTTCTTTTCCATGACCAAATCCATTTGGCATATCATTATTTGATTCAATCTCAGCTTTATTTATATTATTTCCGTTTAAGCCAACACCATAGGTATAATAATAACTTTCGATATAATCACTATCTGCAAATTTTTCAACATCACTAATCGTATAACTTGCAATATTATCAAACTTCTCTCTTGCGCTTTCTCTTCCTTCTTCCTGTGATGGATCAAAATCTTTCATCATGTTTTCTCTGTTAAAGCCAATTGTTACTTCCTTGTCATAAGCACTTTTATAGGAATCTATTAAATCTATAGCTGTATTTTTAATTGCAAGTGTTATAGTACAAGCACAAGCTATAATTAAAATAATTATTCCTATTAAAATATTTCTTCCTTTATTTCTTTTAATTGAAATCCATGCATTTTTTAATATAAACACAATCATTCCTCCTTTAAAACAATATCATTTTATTATATAAATATTAAAAAAACATTAAAAAAAGAAAGAAATTATAATTTGTCAATTTCTTTCTATTAGTAAAAATACTTATTTTATTAAGATAAAGTAACTTCAACTTCTTTTTCTTTATATTCACGACCATTAACATAACTAATTGTTAATGTCACCTTATCACCTTTTTTTAATTTATATATTACATTTTGTATATCACTTAAAGCTGTTACTTCTTTCCCATTAATTTTAGTAATAATATTACCTATTTCTAAATTAGCTTTATCTGCTCCACTACCGGCAACAATTTTAGAAATATAAAAACCTGTTGGCATACTATAATTACGACTATTTTGTTCAGCAATTATATAACCCTCTACACCAATTGTTGCACTACTGTCTTCTTCTCCATTCATCAGAGATGTTATAAGTTCATTTATATCAGATATAGGTATTGCAAAACCCATACCTTCTATACTAGCAGAATAGGTATTACCATTTGATGAATATTTAGCAGAATTAATACCAACAACTTCACCTTTATTGTTGAGTAAAGCACCTCCACTATTTCCACCATTAATAGCAGCATCTATTTGAATCATCTTATTTGAATAATTATCAATTGCTACTTCTCTATCTAAAGCACTTACTACACCTGTAGTAACAGATTGTCCATATCCTAATGCATTTCCAATAGCGATAATTCCATTTCCAACTTTTAGTTTAGTTGAATCACCCATTGTAGCTATTTTTATTGCTTCTAATGTTTCACTATCAATATCTTTTAATAATACTGATATGATAGCGATATCTTTTCTTTCAGAAGTCCCAATAATTTTAGCATCAAAACTTTTTTCATTTATAAATTGAACGGATAATTCATTCGCACCTTCAACCACATGATTATTTGTTAAAATCATGAGTTCATCATCTGATTTACTAATAATAATTCCCGAACCTGCACCTTCTGCATATTGTTCTTCTCCAAAAAAGTTTGGTCCAAATCTTCCAGATGAAATTAAAGTTTTACTTGTAATTGCCACAATAGAAGGCATTACATTTTCAACAACTTCTGATACATCTGTAATATAAACTCCTTTAACAGAAGTGTCACTTGTTTTAGTATATTTAAGTTCGATTTTTTCTTTCGATTCTTCTTTTAAATATGAAGTAATAGATTTAAATAAACTATTAAACAAAAGAACAATAATAACAATAAAAATAACAACTAATATACATATAAAAACAATACTTACTGTTTTCTTATTTCTATCATTATTAATTTTCCCATTAGTAGCAGAAGTTATAGATTTATCTTTATTTACTTTATTTTCTAAATTATTATTACTAGCTTTTAAATCCTTTTCTGTACCTGTACTATCATTTTTCTCTGTAACCTTTTTTTCAGATTCTTCATTTTTATTATCTTGTTTATGATCTTTAGACATATATTATCACCTCTAAATATTTTATATTTCATTAAGATTTTATCTACTATTTTTATCATTATAGAGTAGTTATAATTTAACAACTATATATTAATTTCATCTATCGCCTTCTTTATACTATATATCTTAATATAGAAATATTAAAGAAAGATTAAATTTTTCTTAATTCTGATTATTTTATTTTAAAATTAACTTTAAAGGTTGTATACCCATCTTTAGAGTTTGCTGTTATCGTTCCATTATGTGCAACAACAATGTTTTTAGCAATCGCAAGTCCTAAACCATAGCGATTACTTTTTCGATTATGACTTTTATCATTTCGATAAAACCTTTCAAATATTTTTTCACATTCTTCAGCTGGAATAGCTTCTCCCTGATTAATGATTTCTAATTTTATTTCAGATTTACTTTTAGATAAATTAATTATAATTTTACTATTCTTTATACTATGACTAATTGCATTATCAATTAAGATAGATATAAGTTCATCTATACTTTCTTTATTACACTCAAATTCTATATTTTTTTGAATATTTGTTTCTACGTTTAGATTTTTTTCAAATGCTAAACTTTCAAAAGTCAAACTTCTTTTTTCTATTATTTTTGATATATCATTTAAACTAAAATCTTCTTTAAAAATATAATTTTCAGATTTGGATAAATCAAGTAATCTCGTGATTAAATTGTTCATTCTTTCCGATTCACTCTTTAAATTATTAATCCATTTGGTGTTCTTTTTATTTGGCTCTAAACAATCAATACTAGCTATCATTACCGCAAGTGGAGTCTTTAATTCATGAGAAGCATTAGCTACAAATTCTTTCTGATTATTAAAGCTCTGTTCAACTGGTGTTGTTATCCAATCTGTTATTTTTTTACTAATAATATAAACAATTATCTCTCCTAAACAAAATAATATCAAAGAAGTAATTAATCCAATTAATAATCTAGTTCGTGAATTTGTTATATTCACGATTGTTAAGAATTGTTGATTAGATAAATTATAGGCATAATTACTTACATATAGATTTCCTATTTTTATTTTGTTTTCGAATTCATTATTTAAAATTTCTTCTGCTTTTTCTAAAATATCTTTATTTATATTACTATCACTATGACTAATTATTTCAATAATATTTTTATCTGAATCTAAAACAAATGTAAATACTTCATAATCCATTATCATTCTGTTTCGTAGTTCATTATCGTGATTATTTGGTTCTCTTAATATTTTATCCTTATCACTCGAAATAAAAGTTCTCATTCTTGTAATACTATTTAAGATATCTGAATATTCTCGTTTATACACTTGTGTATTAAATAAAATAATAAAGCAAATTCCAAATAGAGAAATAATAGTAAAAATAGTATAAAATGTTTTATTTCTTAAAGTTTTCATATTTATTTCTCCAATCTATAGCCAAGTCCACGAACCGCTTTTATTTTTACATTGGAACCAATAATTTTTATTTTCTTTCTTAAGAATGATAAATATGCTTCTAAATTATTTGATTCAAAATCATTATCAATTCCCCACACTTTATCATAAATTTGTTCTTTAGAAATAATAGCTTCTTTATTATTCATAAAATATTCAAGTAACATAAATTCTCTATAAGGAATATTAATAGATTCATTTGTAGTTATACAAGTTAAGGTAGAAGTTCTAATATTTAAATTGAGATCACTATATTCAATTGTATCTTTAAGTTTACTTTTTGTATTTTTTCTTAATTGAACATTGACTCTAGCAATTAATTCTTCTATATGAAAAGGTTTGGTAACATAATCATCAGCTCCTGTATCAAAGCCTTTTAATTTATCATCTAACCCTGATTTAGCAGTCAGCATTATAATTTTAGCAGTAATGCTATTTTCTTTAATTTCTTTCAATATATCTAATCCATTTATTTTAGGTAACATTATATCTAAAATTATTAAATCATAAATATTAGTTAAAGCATTATAAAGTCCATCTTCTCCATCTGTACTAATATCAACTTCGTACTTTTCTTGCTTTAACTTAGTCGCTATTACATCTGCAAGACTATATTCATCTTCAACAACTAAAATGCGCAATCTTATCACCTCTATTTTATAAGAGTTATATTTTCAATAAGAAAATGGTTAGGAAAACCAATTTATAATTAATCTTAGAAATATATTAATATATAAATATTAAAGAAACATTAAAAATTCTTTTATACTATTAGCAATATTATTTAAACTCTTACATTTCTTTAATTAGTAGAACACTAACTATTATAAGTACTGCAGTAAGTAGTTTTTTCCATAAGTGATCACGTTCTTTTAAAAATAAATAAAAACCACATAAATATCATCTAACAGTATTATATAATAAAAACAATTTATTTTGAATATTTTTGTAAAGTTTATTATATATGGATTTAAAGAATTTCTTAACATTTATGTTATATAACCTATAATATATTATATAAATTAAATTGAAATAGAAATATGGAGGTTTATAAAATGCAAAGACCTGTTGGAAATGTTGAATTCAATACTAGAAAAGGGCCAAGAACTAATTTTAATCGTCATGACTTAAATGCTGTTATTCTTCCAGATTCAAAAGCATTTAGTGCTGATGAAGAAAGAAAATACGTAACTGCAGAAGGAAAATCATTTTCTGTAGAAGAATACTCTAAACGTATTGAATATTTATCTACAATAAATTTCGATTCGGAATATTCTGCTGATGAAAAAGCTAAGCTTGAGCGTTTAGAAAAAGAAATAAGTTTAAGTGATGATTCTAGTGCTAAGGTCAAACAAAAAACACCTAATAAACAATAAAATTTAAAAAATAGAGACTCTTATAAAGAATCTCTATTTTTAATTAATAATCTGTAATTGTAATTTTATTTATATAACCCTTAGAATCGTAATCCATTTGTACTTCATATTGCTTACTTTCATCAAATTGTTTTTTTAAAGCTACTATTTCATCCGGATTAGAGGTTGTTGTAGTACCATAAATAACAGTAATTGAATGGTCAGAATTAGTTTTTATTTTTTTTACAACCTCATCCAAAAGTTCAGATACCTCGTAACCATCTTTTGTTCCATTATCTTCTATATCCCAATTAAAATCATCAACCTGTTGCTCATTATAACCTTTCTTAATTGCATCAATATTTTTATCAATCATATCTTTTACTTGATCTTCACCGTCTTCATCTTTGGCATGTTTATTAATCTCACTAGCAGTTTTATTAATTATATCTTTAGCTAGATTATTAATCCCAAAAACTTCACGAAAAACAAAAACAAAAATTGCTATTGCTATTAAAGATACTAAAATACCTAAAATCACACGTACAATTATAACACCTGCAGTAATCTTTAAACCTGTTTTACCTACCTTTTTCATTTTTTCTTGATTGTCTTTATCTGTTACATATTCTTTTGCACCTTGATAAATATTGTTCATATCTTTTTTTATTTCATCATTTAAATTTGTTTCTACATATTTTTCTTCTTCTGGTACATATTTTTCATCAACACCTACATATTGCCCATTCTTTTTCATAATACCTCCTATTCAACAACTACCGCGGTTCCTGTTGCTACTACCATTAACATCATTTGACCTTGCTCTCCAACTGTAATCGATTCAATATCTACTTTTATACCTATGAGTCCATTGGCACCAACTTTTTTAGCTCGTTCAATCATTTCATTAATTGCATCAGCTCTTGATGCGACTAACTCTTCTTCATATTCTCTTGCTCTTCCACCCGTGAAATTAGTTATTTTTGCAGTAAAGTCTTTTACAAAATCAATTCCACATATAACCTCACCAAAAACAATACCTCTATATTCTTTAACAACTTTCCCATCTAATGATGCTGTCGTTGACAATATCATAAAATCATTCACTCCAATTCACCAAAAATTATAAAATTTACTTTTAATAACTTTTTTTACCTTTAACTAGATAAATAATAAATGCACCTAAAGCAGCTAAACCTGCAATAGAACCACCGATTATATAAAAAATTTGATAAGACATTGGGTTAACTTTATCATAATAAACGGTATTGTCATAATTTTCAATTTGCCACTGTTCAGTTTCTAAATCAGTAATTTTTGAATTAATCTCAGATGCTTCTCTTTTACATTTTGAATTATTGGCAAACCAATTAGCATCTTTCATATTCATTGAATTACATTCATTCATTTTACTTTCATATTGTTCTTTCAAAGGTTTTAAGTCTTCAGTAATTTCTGCATATCTTTTTTCAAGTTTTCCTTTAGTTGATATTGCTTGATTATAGGCTTGATTATATCTTTCTTTTTCTATTCGTTTTGCATCAAACTGCTTATAAAGACCAAACGCAGCAAAAAGTAATCCAATACCTACACCAATAATTAAAATCAACAATGGCAATGGTAATTTTTTCTTTTTCTCCATTTTCTTCAACTCCTTTCTTATTAATCATATCATAAATCTTTCAAAAAGTGTACTATATCGTAAATATTTATTGCAGTTTTAATGAGAAAATTAAAATAATAGTTTTTTCTAATAAGAAAGCGTGATAATATGAACAATGATAATCTATATTATTTAGTTGCCCAAAATATTAAAAAACAAAGAAAATTAAAAGGTTGGACACAAGTTAAATTAGCAATGGAAAGTAATATAAGTGTTGATTATTTAAAAAAGATTGAAACTAAAAGTGGCTGTCAAAAACAATTTTCACTAGACACAATCCAAAAAATATCTAGAGCATTAGAAATTGATCCTAAAGAATTATTTAATAAATTAGATTAAATAATCAATCCTGTTATTCTACCTAATATACAATCTATAAACAATTTAAGCTCACATAAAATTATTTTAACAATCTATCTAAATTGTAGACTTTATTGACAAAAAAAAATAATATGTTAATATTGATATAGAATAAGGAGGGTAATATGGAAAATAGAACCAGAAGAGATGGCTTTATAATTGGTGCCTTACTAATTATTATTGCATTAATGACTATAGGATATGCTACTTTAGCAGTGCAATTTACATCTAATCAAAATAATGATTT
Organism: uncultured Bacilli bacterium; assembly: GCA_947631155.1. GTDB lineage: Bacteria > Bacillota_I > Bacilli_A > RF39 > UBA660 > UMGS995. The sequence continues at coordinate 12,090 of CANRKG010000022.1, read as the reverse complement.
AGGTAGTGGAAAGTGGAATATAGAAATATCGTCTATTACTATAAATAAAATGTTATCAAGTCATGAAGCTAGCGAAGTTGCTGAACCTATTGTTGCTGGAACTTCTGCAACTTTTAATGTTAACTTAGTAAAACCAGGTGAAAAAATTGTTTATGATATTATAATTAAAAATAGTGGTGACTTTGAAGCTACTTTTAAACAAATGTCAGGTGTTAATGAATTAAATATGGCCTATCCACAAAATATCGCATTTAAAGTAGAAAGACTTGATGATAATGATAATATAACAACCGGAGAAAGTGATTTAGTAGCTGGAACTACTCATAAATTTAGAGTTACAATTGAAAGTGATAACGATTCAAATAACACAACTTCAACTTATAAAACAGGAACTATTTATTTTGATTATCAACAAAAATAGATTTTAATAAAGAAAAAACTAATGAATAAGAATTTCATCAGTTTTTTTATGTTTAAATTTAATTGGCTTTTGTTAATGTAACTTTTGTAGTTTTTTCTTTACCGTCTCTAATATATGTTAATTGAATAGTATCGCCTGGCTTATTTTTATATAATTCATATCTTAAATAAGCACTATCTTTAACTTTAATATCATTTAACTTTATAATTACATCGCCTGGTTTTAAATCAGATTTTGCTGCGCCAGTTTTTTCTGTAATATCTACTACTACAACTCCATCTTTAATATTACTATCAACTCTAATATTATTTCTATATAAATTAGATATATCATCTACATTAGCCATAGAAATTCCTAAGATTGGCCATTCTATTTTCTTGTTATTTTCTAAGTCTTCTATATGTGCCATAGCTATTTCTATTGGAATAGCAAATCCCATTCCTTCGATTTCATCTTGTACCAATTTCATTGAATTAACACCAATAACTTCGCCATTAATATTTAGAAGTGGGCCTCCACTATTTCCTGGATTTATCGCAGCATCGATTTGTAAAACTTTCATTACCCAATCACTACTAGCTGAATTTGAAACATTCACAGAGACCATACGATCTTTTCCTGATAATATACCTGAAGTAACTGTTCCTCTATAATCATATCCCATTGGTGAGCCTACTGTAAATACAGTATCACCAATTTGAATATTCTCAGACGATCCAATTGTAGCTGTTTGTAAAACTTTATTTTTATCCATTGTAAGAACAGCAATATCTAAATATTCATCACCACTGATGACTTTAGCTTCTATTTCTTCGTCATTAGATAAAATTACCACTACCTTATCACAGCCATTAATAACATGTTGATTAGTCATTATGTAGCCTTGTTTTTCATCTATCTTATAAACAAATCCTGTTCCTGTTGAGTATTGTTCTTCTCCCTTATATGATTGAATCATTACTACAGCATCATAAATTTTAGCTATGGAAGTAGCAAGTGATGTTTTTTCATATACTTTAGGTTGTCTACTGCTTACAATTGAACTAGAATTAGAACTTGTCGCTGTCAACTGTTCCATAATTGGTGTCCATTTCAATAAAGAAATGGTTACTAATCCTCCTATAACAAATGAAAATACTATAATTAATACCAATTTAGTCTGACTATTCTTCTTCATTATTAAATCGGCTCCTTTCAATATTTTTTAATTCTTTCCAATTAGTTGGAAATCCCATTCTTTTTAAAATATCTTTAACATCAATAGTTTTTAAATTATAAGCTAATGTTTGTATAGCATTTTCAACTTCTATTACTAAGCTATCGAATTTATCTTTATCTAAAAGTTGTTTCATAATAATTAATAAAGCAAAGCTATCATTTTTTCCATAAATATACTCCCCATCTTGCTTAGGTATATTCAATAATTGGTGATATATAGTATCATCAATTAACTTTTGCGTTCTATTTTCATATAAAATATCTTCATGAGCACATAAATTTCTATAATTAGCTAAAATAGGTAAATAAGTTGAAAATGTTTCACAATCTATTTCATATACTGAACTAATTTCTTTTTGATCATTTTCTTTCAAAATTGAATACATTTCACTAACAATACCAAAAGATAATACTTTAACTAATATCCATAAGGGTATATATCCATAATTATCAGCATAGTGTTGAGTAGCGGTATGTTGATGACTATTAAGTCTAATTTGTCTTTTCATCTTTTTCAAAAGGTCATTAATTTGTCGTTGTTTCCCAGGCTGATTTGTAAAGTTTTTTGCTTTTAAATAATCAGACTCACGATAACCATATTTCTTAGATAATTGATAAGAAGTAATAGATTTAAAATTATTTTCAATAATAAGTAAGTTTTTAAAACAAATGTTTCTAAAAGTTCTATCAAATAAGAACAAACTATAAAGCTCTTCCAAAGTTGTTCCATCTTTATATGTTTTATTATTATTTAAAAATGGATGTCTATAACCACTAAGGAAAAAATAATTTTCTCTTAATAATACTTTCTTTGCATATGTTTCATTATTAATAGTCATATTTTTAGATCGAAATATTTCTATTTGTTCATCTAATGTCTTAAACTTCTTTTCTATCATATTCTCACCTATTATAAATTATAACACATAAATTAGATTATCCCTATTAAAAATTTAATAAATTTCAGGTATAATAAAGAAGGAGTGATTATATGCCTGCTACTGTTACACATGCATTTTTTGCAGAAGATATTTATGATAAACTAGACTATAAGTATAAAGAAATAATTAAAAATGATAAAATGTCTTTTTTGATGTTTTCTCAAAGTATGGATTCTATGATGTTTTATAACCTTCTAAATCTAAAAACGGAAAAAACATTAAAAAACTTCTCACATACTTTTCATACAAAAAATGTGAATAAATATTTTTATAATCTAATTCACTATATAAAATCTAAGCATTATTATAATGATTCCCAAACTTTAGCTTATCTCTATGGTCATATTTGTCATTATTGTCTAGATACTACTATTCATCCTTTTATTTTTTATAAAACTGGACTTTTTAACAAAAAAGATAAAAAAACGTTTAAATATAACGCATTACATAATTACATAGAAACTTTTATAGATAATACTATGTTAACAAAAAGAGGTTATAATCTTAAAAAATTTAATTTTAAAGACTTCTGTTTTGATCATAAGCCTTTCTCTAATGAATTACAAGATACTATCAACTATAGTTTTTATAAAACTTATCATATTTCTAATATGGGTAATATATATTATAAATCGTTAAAACAAATGGACTATTGTTTACAATTATTTAGAATTGATCATTATGGTATTAAAAAAGCTATATATAAGTTTTGTGAGATATTCACACCAAAAAAATTTATGAAATTCAGTTGTATATCATATTATAATGTTTTAGATCATAATGATTATTTAAATAATAAAAAGAAAAACTGGTGTTACCCTGTTAACACATCAATCAAAAGTAATAAAAGTTTTTTTGAATTATATGATACTGCGCTTGATAATGCTTTAGAAATTATTAAGCAAGTAAATATGTATTTTTTTAATAATAAAGCAATTGATACAGATTCATTATTTTTAAATAAAAGTTATGTAACTGGTATAGATTGCAATAGCAAATTAAAACAAAAATATTTTGAATTTTAGTATATTTATCATTATCTATTCCATAATAATTATAGGTGAATATTATGTTTTATAGATATGAAATAAAAAACAATGGAAAAGAAGAAATTCTTTATTTATACCTTACTATGAGCTATGAATTTTCCAAAGAATTAGGATTAAAAGCAGATGATAAGGAATTAACTCGAAGAACTACTAATTTTATTAAAAATAATAGTATTGATTTTAATGGAAATAAGGTTTATTTAGTAATAGATGGTATTGTTGTTAAAACTTTAGACTTAAAAAAAGAAAATCCCATTGAAGTATTAAGAATGACTAATCCAAAATATGATAATAAATCTCTTGTTACTATTAAAACAGAAGATCAAATTGTTACTCAAATTACTTTAAAAGATTATTTACTTGGAGTTTTAGCTACTAATGCTATTAGTAATTTAGAATTAACCACTTTAAAGGCTTTATGTGTTTTATATAGAACTTATGCTTACAAACAAATGAAAGAAAAAGAATATATAAATGTTAGCAATCAATTTCAATTGTATAAACCTATTTCATATTATAAACTATTATGGTCTAATAATTATCAGGAGAATTATAATAAATTAGAAAAAGCTGTTAATGATACTAATTGTGAATTTGTAAGTTATGAAGGTGAATACATTCTTCCCTTTATACATATAACTAACAATACACGTACAGATACATCTTTTGATTACCCTTATTTAGAACAAAGAGTCAGTTTATGGGATTATGAATCACCCTATTATTTAGAGATTAAAAAATATAATTATAAAGAATTAGCGACTCTTTTAAAAGTCAGTTCTAAGGATATAAAAGAAATGAAAATTACAGAAATTAGTAAAAATAATCATATTAGTAAAATGAAAATAGGTGATAAGACTTTTACTGGTGAAAGTTTCAAAAACTTATTGCATCTAAAATCAACTGATATTAATATTATTATTAATCCCACATATATTAAAGTAATTACTAAAGGTTGGGGAAATAATCTCGGTCTAAGTCAATTTGGAGCTAACGAGATAGCTAAAGTTGGCTGTTCGTATGTTGATATTATAAAATATTATTTCCCTAAAGTAACTGTAAAAAGATATATATAAAAATAGAACTTCAAATCTAAGTTCTATTTATTTTTTTCTATCATAAATTTTAATGCTTCATCAGAATCTCCATATAGTTCAACATAAGTATTTAAAAATCTAACATATGAATCAATAGTGTCACAAAATTCAAAAATATTAGGAGTTTCTTCAAATTCATAATGACTAATTACTTGACGTATTTTCTCTGAAGAAGATTGTAAGCTGTTAGCAAAATCTGTCATTTCTTTATATGATAAATTACCAATCATTATATCAACTCCTTCTTAGTATTAGAAACCTTTTTTACTTGTTTTTGTAAAAATGTAGCCGTCTTAATGACAGAATTTTTATATTCATTGATAGTTTCTATAGAATCTAAATTATCATTATTTGTCCATTTGTTTTTTAATTTTTCTAATATTGCAAATATATTATTGACTTCTGTTACATATTTTTCATAATCATTCATAAATACCTCCTAGATTAGTATCACTTGTGAACCATTTTTTAAATCTGTGTCAGTTAATTTTAAATTAACATCATACATTTGTCCTGTTTCCTTACTATATAAATTAGTATCATTTTTAATCATATACACATTATCCGATAAATCAATAATACCAGATTCAATAATTTTTTTGATTGTTCCCATAGTCTTATTTACTGGAACAAAAACATCATATTCTTGTTCTATTGCTGGAACAAAAACTTCTAATAATATTTTATTATCCATTATCTCACCCCTAGTCTATAACTAATTTAACCAAAGTAGCCTTACCATTTTTAACAACATATCCAAAGCCTTCTGGAATTTCTTCTCTAAGTTCTCTAGGTGTAGATAGTAGCTTAATAGAGTATTGATCACTAATTCCATTTCCAATCCAAACACCTTGAGAATCATCAACGGAATTTTTATACCAGGCTTCATAAGCAAAGCCTTTTAATTTGTCAGAATTATCAACTAAAATATAATTGTCAACATGATAATCTTTACTGCTGGTTAAGGCTTCTCCTAAGGCTGTTTTATTTTCTTCACTAATTCTAGAAATGAAATTAGAAACACCTAAAATTATATATGTTGTCTTAGAAAAATTCTGCAAAGAAGTGTCATTATAGTCATTATCTTCATATGTCTTTTTCTGTTTTTGATAATTAGTTTTAATAACTTCAACAATTGAATCAAAATTATTATTAACATAATTATTAGTTATTTCTTGTTTACTAAACATTTTAGCAGCATCGATTACTACTACGACCTGATATGGAACTTTGGAAATTAATTTAATCAATGCTTTTAAGAATTCCTTTGAACTATAAAAGTCTAAGGCTGATACAATAGAAACCGTATCATCTTTAAAGTTAAAGGTTGAAATACTTAAGTCAGCTTTAGCTATACCTATAGGAATATTAGATAAATTGCCAATCTTTTCTTCTACAAACTCTATTGTAACTGTTTCTGGTAAAACTGGTATTTTTGCTGCAGAATCTTTACAAATACTTCTAAGTCTTGTTGAAATAACTTTGATATAATCAGCTAGTTTTTCTTGTTTATAAGGATAAGCTGTTTGAAATTCATATACATCTTCAAGTTGAATCAAACCTCTACCATAAATTTTCGAAGGGAATTTTTTTCCAACTCCAGGTATAACATCACTATAGTCTGAAGAATCGTTGAATTGAAGGGAAATATTTTGTTTAAAGTTTTGTCTTAAACGATATCTAATAGCATTAGTACTATTTGTAGTTAAAATAAATACTACACCATATTTCATACCTTCACGACTCAATTGAATCATTGTATCTTCATAATCTTCATAAGTCTCAGCAAAGGCTTCATAGTTATTAATTACTACTACAACCATTGGTAATTTTTTATTACTGTGTTCAATATAAAAATTATATGAACCATTATAATCAGCGAAAAGTTTCTTTCTCTCTTCTATAATTGATAAAATCATTTTAAATAAATTTTCTATTTTTTCAGCATCAACTGATGATAAAACGCCACCCACTTGTGGTGCTTTTTCAAACATCTTTAATGTTTCTGCACCAAAGTCTAAAATGTAAAAATTAATCTCATTTGGATTATAATTAGTAATAGCTGAATATAATATGGTAGAAACTAATAATTCTTTTCCTGAACCACTAGAACCAAAAATAATAGTATTTCCATCATTAGCTAATGAAATTGTTAATATATTTTGCTTTTGATTATTTGGATCATCATATTCTCCGATAATAAGTTCAATACTTTTATTTGTTTGATATTGATATTTTTTCTTCAATTCTTCTATATAGATAGTACTAGGTATTTGATCAAGCCATAGTGATGGTATAGATATACCTTCATTTTTAGCTATATTAATAATATATTGAACAATATTAGGTAATTCTTCACCCTGAGAACTAACTGTAATTTGATTTTCAGAAGTTTCTAAGGATTTAACAATGTTACCAACATGATCAATAAAATCAATATCAGTATCAACTTTTTTCTTACGTTTTTCAGTAGGATAATATTGAGCTCCCGTCCAAGCAGATTGACCTAAAGCAAATAGTTCATTATAACCGACCTGTAAATAAAATCTTCCTGGATTTTTTAATGCTGCTGCATCAGGACATTTTATCATATCCATACTATCTGATTTATCTTGAACTTTTAAACATATTTTGAATTTTGAATTGGACCAAATCTGGTCATCTACTACACCAGCTGGTTTTTGAGTAGCTAAAATTAAATGTACTCCCAAACTACGACCGATACGGGCTGTAGATATTAATTGATCCATAAAATCAGGTTGTTGATCTTTTAATTCAGCAAATTCATCAGATATAATAAACAAATGAGAAATTGGTGTATCAACCTTACCTTCTCTATATAATCTTTGATACTTATATATATCTATAGTACTTTCATTTAAAGCATCTCGAGCTTTATTAAACATTCTTTGACGTCTTCTAAGTTCACTTTGAATAGAAGCTAAAGCTCGATTCATTTCTATTGTATCTAGGTTAGTAATAGCTCCAGCTAAATGCGGAAGTTTAACATTATTCTCTTTATTTTGAAATACTCCAGCTAGACCTCCACCTTTATAGTCTATTAATACAAATGATACTTCATAAGGATGAAAATTAACAGCCATAGATAAAATATAAGAAATAATAAGTTCACTTTTACCGGATCCTGTCATTCCTGCTACTAAACCATGAGGTCCATAAAATTTTTCATGTAAATCTAATTTAAATGGATCTCCATTTTTATCAATACCTATAGGTACTTGTAACGTCTTTGTTGGATCATTTACTTTCCAACGATTTAAAATATTTAATTGTTCTATCATTCCAACATTATACATCTCTAAAAATGTTACTGAATCGGGAATATTTTTTTCTTCTTTTTCAATTTCAATAGGGATATTTGCTAAAATTTTAGCATACTGAAACATATCCAAATTTGGGTCATAGTCGGCAACAAATTCTTTTTGTTTTTTTGATACTAATTCACTTTCAAAGAGTCCAGATTTTAAATCTCCAATACTTACAAATGTTCTACATTCATTAGGTAAGTTTGTAATTTTAGGACTTACAACCATTAAACTGAATCCTAAGTTAATTTGTTGAGACGCAATGTCTTTTATGATATCCAAATCTCTAACTGCTTTGTAATCATCTGTAATAACAAAGTAATATGGTTTATAACTAGCATAGTTTTTATCATTTAATTCACCAGTTTCACCATTAAATTTACGATGTTGAAATTCTTTTTCTAAATGCAAAGAGATTTCTTTTAATTCATCATCATTTGTAGCAAAATACCTAATAGATTTATCATTACTCCAACAATGTGGTAAAACCTTTAAATAATCCCACAAAGTTTCATTCTTTTTATTAGTTAATAAAATTATTTTTAAATCTTCATAACTATGAAAAGTAACCATTTGAAGAATCAAACCTTCAATGAATTTTTGTTTTTGACGACCTTCTCCAATTATCGCAGTAATATAATTATTTACAAATGATAACGAAAGTGGTACATCAACTAAAATACGAGATTCTGATGCTACTTTAAATACTAATTCTCTTAATTCATCTTCTTCTAAAGTAAATCTTTTTTGTGGAAAAGATATATTTCCTACTAATTCTGCGGAACCAATTCCTAATCTTAAATCTAAAAAATCTTCTTGATTAATTTCTCGTTCCCATAAATTTCGTTTTTTACTATCAACAATACTTTTTACTACTTCTAAGGGCAAATAATTATCAATTAAGATTTGTCGTTGTTTTTTCATTTCTGCTATAATTTCTTGATGCTTTTCTTGCACATACTCAGTATATTTCTGTTGTCTTAATTTTTCTCTTTTAGCTTGCTGTTTCTTCTGATATCTATCCGAAAGTAAAGGCCAAAGTAACATTGTCATAACCATTCCAAAGCTCATAACTAATGATGGCATAGCATTACTTAATTTCATAGTACCATTAATAACACCGGATACAGATGAATATCCCATGATTACTGAACTCATAGCCATAGTAAGCATTGGACCAATTGTATAAATCATAGGCATTTCATTTGGTTTTTCTTTTGCTGGTGGATCTTCTACTACTATTTCAACAGGCTCAATGCGTGACTTAAAACGAGGAGAACGGAAGAAATAATCTTCTTCCTTATAAAATTCCGCTGCTTCTTCATCTGAATCATCTTCTACAGTCTGTTTTTGGGTAATTGGATTCATCATCGAAAAAATATTACTGTCATAACTAACTAAATTAGCAATATTGTTTATAACGATATAATCTTTCATAACGATTATTTTCAAACCTAAAATAAAAATTATATCTCCATAAGCTAAAGTTTTCGTTGTTATTGCATAGTTATTGACATATGTACCATATTTACTATTAAGATCTTTAATAGTCCATATTCCATTATTATAGGTAAGTTTAGCATGTTGTCTAGATACTAGAGGATAAGAATAGTTTATATTGGCATTAGGATCATTACCAATCACTATTTCACTTTTTTTCATAATACTTAATTTATTTATTTGCGTATCAACTGAAGGAGAACAATATAGTATTACATACTCACCATCTGTATTAACTTTTAAAAAATAAAGATTATATTCTTTTAAGTATGCTGATTCTAATTCTTGATTTCCTAGCATTATTTTGGTTTCAAAGTCACTTTTTATTTTCCATTTACCGTCTGAGGCTTCAACATTAATTAAATTTCTTTCATTACCATTTCTATCATCATCTTTTATCCAATAATTACCAGATATTTGGTTAGGTAATGAAAAATTATATATTTTGGTCTTTTTAATAAGTCTAACAATCATTGATTTCACCCCAATACAGCAATCGCTATTCTATTCTTTTATTACATATTAATTATAACGTTTTTTTTATATATTTACAATAATAAATTTAGGCTTCTAAATAATTAATAACTCCATTTGTTATAATTTTGCTAATTCGTTTTTGATATTTTGTTGTTTGTAATAAATATCGCTCAGATTTATTAGATAAAAATCCACACTCTATTAATACACCTGGTGTTCTTGTATTTCGATATAAATATAAATTTGTAGTAACAGGATTTCTTGTCTTAATATTATTTTTATTAAATTCATTAGTTATACTTTCACTCAAACGTTTATTATTTTTATTAATATTATTATATAAAACTTCTACTCCTCCATAATAATAATCATTATACCAATTTAAGTGAATAGACAAATACAAATCACTTTTATGCTTTTCAATAAAAAGTATACGTCTATACAAATCGCCGCGTTTTTTTCTAGAATCATATTTACTAGATAAATCAACATCTTTATCACGTATCATAAAAACAATTGCCCCTTGTTTTGTTAATTCTTTTTCTAGGTTTTTAGATATTTCTAAATTTAAATCTTTTTCTAAAATTTTACCATACCTAGTTCCAGGATCTCTGCCTCCATGTCGAAGAATCGAAAAAGTCCAAATTTATTATTTTGTTTCTAATTTTTGTAATTCTTCTTTTTCTATTTGAGCAATTGATTTTTCAGGAGTAGGTAAATCTTCGGGCATTGTACCACCTAACTTTTTAATTGTATCTCTAACAGCTTTTCCTACTTCGTGATGAGCAATATTTGCATCTTGTTCATTAATTATATTTTCATTTTTTAATTTTGCTTCAGTTTGAACTATGCGGAATAAATTGTCAGCTAGTTCTTCACTTCCCATATAATCTAATATTTCATCATGTTCAGTTAAGCCTTTTCTTTTGGCAATTTGCTTTGCATTTTCTCCGCCATACAAACCTTGATAACCATAATTAGTAAATTTACCATAATTAACTACTCCTGAATCTTTGGCAGCTTTATATAGTGTTTTGTTTTTTTCAATAGTTTGTGTACGAGTTACTAACCTCTTTTTATCTTCATCTAATGAGTTAAAATATTTTTCGGTTATTTCTTGTTTTCTAGTTTGAACTGCAAAATATGTTTGCCCAAATGCCACCACTTTTTTTCTTGGATCTGCATTTTGAACAATTAAATAACATGCATATCTAGATAATTCATAATCATCTTGTTTTCTCTGTGCATTTGAACCTATGCTAACCATTTTGCTGACATCAGCAAAATGGTCATCAATTCTATTTTCACTTAATTTACAAGCAAGTTTAGCTTTATCTATTACATTAATAAAGTTTCCCCATCTTGAATATTCAAGTGCTTGCATTAGTTCTCTAGCATACCAATATTCATTACCATATTCATTAATATGTTTTATACTTTCAAAAGTAGTTTCATTGTATTTTTTAATTTGATTCATTTTTAACCTCCTGACTTTGTATATTCATTATACGCTTTTTTTTAATATAGGAAAAGTCCAAAAATATCATTATTTATTAAAATTCAATGTTCCATTCTATTTCTATATCTCTTGTTTTTGTTTCTTTGTTAAACACGCCAACATAAACCTTATCAATAAACTCATCTATTATTACTTTATTTAATTTATCAATGTGCTTATATTTTTTTAATATCTCATTATCTTGTTTTCGACTTTTTTTAACCATCTCTAAACTTTTAATATCGTTATCTATTATCTCTATTCGTTTCGTCATAGCCTCAATTTCTCTTAAATAAGCTGCTGACATCATCCTAAACATATCTTCTGTAATAGTTCCTTTTACCTTATCTTCATAAAGATTTCTATAAAAAACTTTATTATCTTCTATTTTTTTATCAAGATTATGCTTTTCTTTCTCTAAAACCATTATTGTTTCATAATTATCTGTATAATGTTCTTTTCTTTTATTATAGAGTTCTTGTAAACTATTTTTATCATAGTAATTGTCTAGTAAATCATTGATAGCATCAATTATAATTTTTTCTAACTCATCCATTCTAATT
>CANRKG010000021.1 GCA_947631155.1 uncultured Bacilli bacterium | reverse complement strand
TTTCAATAATTCCTTTAAAATAAAGCAAATCTTGTAATTTATTATTCTGTGTCATTATAGCAAGGAAAGAGGGTTAATAATTTTGTCAAAACAAAATATTAAATGATAATAACTCCTGCAACAACGTTTGGTTATAGTTGACTTTCATAAGCATTTGTGATAATATATCTAACTAATTAAAGAGGGAGTTTTTATATGAAAGAAAGAGTTTATATGATGAAAGAAAAAGTTTATATGAAAGAAAAAGATGATTTATTGTTATTGAGGGAACATATGAAAGAAAAAGATGATTTATTGTTATTGAGGGAACATATGAAAGAAAAAGATGATTTATTGTTATTGAGGAAACAAGCACAGTTAAAAAGATTAGAAGATTATGTGGATCAAAAATTAAGTGATGAAGATTGTATGATAAGACAATTGCCAGAAGAACATAATAGAATAATCATAAGAAGAAAATTTTGATTAAATAATAATCTATTGCTAGAATTTCAGCAAAAAACAGAGATAGAATAAATAAAATTAAAAATTTTTTCTTAGTTGTAAATATCTTTCACAATCGCTCCATTGTGATAATTACTCACACTCTCGTGTGAGTTTTCTTTTTAAAAAATATCCTATATCACTCGTTGATATGGGATTTTTTCATGTTTGAAAGGAGGATTAACGAATGAAAATAACCACAGAAACTTTAGAATTTCCTTTAAGTGTTAAAGAAAAAATTATGAAAATACCTAAAATATCAAAACTTAACTTGGAATTTGTATCGGGCAAAAATATCCATTTTGAAAAAGAAAATATACTTTGTGCAGTATAGTCTAAAAAGCATAATATAAAAAACGATTTGAATTAATTTTCTCCAAATCGTTTTTCATTCAAAACTTTACTTAATGATTGAGAGTTTAATTGTTTTTGTATTATATCAACTTTATTTTCATTAATTTGTTTACAATAATCTCTTAAATTGCATAATTTTTGTAAAAGTTCATATCTTGCCATTTTTAGATTAACATCATCTACATTTACTGCAATAACTTTATTAGCAGCATTTAAATCAACATCATTATAAATAACTATAGGAGCTTGAACATATCCAGTAAAATCATTATTCTTGTTATCTATTATTATCCCATTATCTGATTTTAGTATAGTATCACTTGACTTGATACTTTCAGAATCTAAATAAACTTCTGGTCCTGTAATTGTAGAATGTACTAAAGAAATTTCTTTGGTACTTATACTTATTTGACCTTGGCTTTCTGCACATAAATTTGAATTTATTATATTTACTTTATTTGCTGAAATATTTATTCCAAACTTAGTTTTGCCATATTTTAAATCATAACCATTAACAAATTCATCATTTATAATTGTTAATTCATCGATATGACCAAATAAAAATGAATTCCCATATCCATAAAAATCAGTCCAGTTAATATATTTATTATTTTCTAAAGTTACATTGGTAGCATTGAATACTTGAAGTCCATTATTAAAAGTACAATTTTTAAATATTACACTACAAAAATTAGATGATAATGTTGTGAAATTATCAAATACAATACCATCAAAAATAAAATAAACAGGTTTATTTAATTTATATTTTTCTATTAACTTTCTAGATCCTTCATAATAAGTATTCATACCATCACAACTAAGTTCATTAAATACTTTTTTGCAATTCTTTTCTACTAATCTTTGAGTAGCATAAATTATTATTTTATCATCTTCTTCAACTATTATACCTAGTTTTCCAACAACTCCTTCTAAGTATTCTTGTCTCGCCATATTATAAGTTTTAAATTTAACCTTTTTTCTTAAATTTTCAGTTATTTTACTCATTAAATATTCACTTCTCCTTGAATTTGTTAATTATTATAGTATAAAAGATACTTTTTTGCAAATTCATCACTTTATAAGATTTTATCATATAATCTATTAATGAGTGAGGAATGTTTTTTTGATAAAAGGTTTAAAACCCTATTATCATCCACTCTAGTGACGAATCTGTTCGAATATATTTCATCTCTAAATGGATATTTTAATATATTTGTCAAAAATCCTAAGAAATTAAAATAATATTGAGTATTAATGCTTTATATCATTTTTTAATTACTTTAGCTTCTATTTCAAATTCTTTTACCATTCCATTTTTAAAAATATAATAAGGTCTAGTACCAATTATTTCAATACTATCTCCATTAACATAAATTGCATCTTCTTCAGGAATAGCAATTACTTCACCAATTGTTTGCGAAAATTTGATTATTGAATTTGTAAAATTATTTAATATTACTGCATTTTCTTCTTCGGTCAATTCTGATTTTTTATTAGTATAATGTGGAAAAATTGAAATACCTGATATAGAATTAAATCCTTTAGTATCAGTTAAATTAACATCATTTGGATCCATATTTGATATAATATCTATATCATATCCAAATATAACAGCACCTGCACTTCCACCTATTACAATACCATTATTATTGATGTAATCTCTGATATTATTAAAAGCACCACTTTGTTTTAATCCTAATAATAATTTATAAGTATTTCCTCCACCAATAAATATGGCAGAATAATTTTGCAAATTTTTAGATGCTAGATCTTCAAAACTTCTAATCATTTCTATACTTGGAATATAAACGTTTGATAATTCGCCTTGAATCCATTCATAACAACAATCATAGGGATTATCATTTTCATTCATAGCAAGTGGTACATATAAAATTGGTTTTGTATGGTCTATTATCTCGTTAAGTTTTTGATTTGCTAGAGCATTTTGTTCTCCAGAGCCGCCTCCACAAAGTATTAATTGCATATTATTCACTTCCTCATATATAAAAATTATATCATATTTTATATTGTATTAGTATTAAATTGATTAAGCTATTTTTTATTATTTCCTAAGTTGTAGATATCTTCCATACTCGCTCCAAAAATAAAAATTATCGCAATAATGAGACGTTTATTTTTTTATAAACGAACAGCATAATGGTACTCTTATCATATTAATAAACCATATTAATATGATAAATCTTAACGATAGCGACAATATCAGATAAAAATTTGTAAAAGGAAAAAGACAATTCTATGTCAATATAGACTAGTTATTGTCTTTTTTTGCTTCATCAATAGATTTTTGAAAAAATTCATAATATTGTTCTAATTCTTTCTTAACCAAAGGTAGAGAAATTGTATTGTGTTTTTCATTTAATTTAAATTCTAATTGTTCTAGTTCTTTCTTAAAATCATGAAATCTACGACCTAGCATAGACGAATAATAAAGCACTCCCTTTGGAGATACAAATTTATAACAATCTGCATTAGCAACAACTTCTGATTCGATACTAAAGAATTTATCTACTCCATGATGTTGTTCTACACATTTTATAATATTTTCTTTTTCATGTTCGCTTAAACATTCAATACCTTTTAGCATTTCTTTTGTAGCATCTGATGACATTGAAATATGTTGCTTAGGTGCTCCTATATGTGTTGCTTCTGGAAGTTTTGAATCCATCATTGCTATTGCAATTTTTACAATATTTTCATCCGCTTTATATTTTTTTGCCAATCTAATACCTGCATTTAATGAAATCTCATAAAGATATTTCATATCAGGATTGTATTTTTTAATTTCCTCTCTATTAAAATTATCTGCCTTTACTACTAAGTCTTTTATATCCATAAAATTTCCTCCTAAATATTATTAGTAATATCTTTTCCTAATTCTTAATATCTATTTGTATAAGAATGATCAGCTCTTTCAATAATTTGAATATTACAATTACTGATATTATTCCTTAAATATTCTTTAACCATATAAATACATCAACATTTCTAATAAAATCATTTCCTCCACCAGGCAAGAAATCATTATAATATGTATCTGCTGCAATTTTCCCATTTGCCATTACTGAAAAATCAACTAACTCTTTTTCTTTGTTTGCATTTACTAATCTTGTAGATTCTTCTTTTGCAATTTTGTATTCTTCTTCACTTAAAAATTTCTTACTCTCTGATGGAATATCGCATGGAGCAAAGAATACAATCTTTTTAATATTTTTATCTTTTTTGTGATTATAATAATATAAAATTTTATTACAACCATAACTATGTCCTTCAAGTATTATCTCTTTTGAACTTTTTTATTCATCAGAAATTTTTTCAAAAACTAATGTTGCTTGAATACGATCGCCACCCATCAAACCTTTACTGCCACCATTGGATGTTGCAATTGTATGTAAGCGATAACCTTTTTGAGCTTGTTTATTAATGACATTTTCTAATTCTGTTAAATTTCCTGAACCTGTTCCTAAAAACTTTTCTTTTAATGTTACTTGTAAAACGACATAATGTAAATTTTTACCTGAAGCAAGAGAAAATGTACTAGCATCGTTTAAATTCATCTTTAACACCTCTCCTTTCCTTTCCTTTTTATTTGTAGTTATCATATCATTATTAAATTGGAAAGTCAAAAACTTTTAAGAACCTGCTTTCTAATATAAATTACACATTTATAATTTTATCATAAAAACGGAAATTTACTGATACATAAAGAGAAAGTTATACTAAAATAATATTATTTTATATATCAAATCGTTATGAGTTAAAGTTATAGATATCTTCCACAATCGCTCCAGATTGATAGGAAACTCGGAAAATTCTTCGAGTATGTATAAAAACTACTCTTAAATTTAAATTGAGTAGGTTTATTTTGACATTTAAAAAGAGAACAATAAATGATATAATATTTAAAAGGTAAATGTTTACTTAAAGGTGAGGTAAAATTGTGAAAAAAGTAATTTATATAATATCATTATTGTTGAAAAATTTATTAATATTATGGGTACCAATTTTATTAATTGAAGAAACATTTTTATTTGATTATATGGGTAAAGAAGGTTCTCTTATATTTTCAGTTATCGTAAGTATTTTATGTTTGATTATGTATATTAAAACTTATAAAAAATTAAATGAAAAAGTGAATCGCTATTTGTATAACATAGTTAACACAATATTATTAGTAATTTCTAATTTATTATTAGGATATTTCTTTATTTATTTGATAGATTTAAATGTATTTCATCAATGTATGGGATCTGGATGGGATTGCTTTTTGTTTGGTATAGAGTATTTGATTATTGGGTTTGAATATGCGCTTTTATCAGTAATAATATTAGTAATATGGCTGGTTGTAAAATTAATTAAGTTTTTAAATTCTAAACCAAGAAAGAATTAATAGTTATCTTTTATAAATTATAAGTATAAGTATTGTTAAAGAATTAAAAAAACTGGTAGAACAATATTAGAAATTGATACTATATTTTAGGCATTTTCACTATACAACTATTGATTTTTTCCTAGAGCATATAATATAATCAACTTAACGAATGAGGAATGTTTTTTTAATAAAAGGTTTAAAATCATCTTATCATCAGCTCCAATGACGTATCTGTTCGAATATATTTCATCTCCATTTAGAGATGATTTTTTATTTCAATAGAAAATCCACAATAGATATTTTGCGATGGTTGTCAGAATTTATAGGGGTTAATAATTTTGTCATAAACAAAATAAATGATATAATTTTAATAGGTGAACTATATTATGAACTTAGATAATATTATTATTATGAAATGTGGGACTCATGCTAGTGAAAAAATAGAAGACATTTTTAATCGAAAAAAATTAGAGGAAATTAATAATGGCTATATTTGTTGGGGCTATGGTGGAACTTTGTGTCATCCAATAAATCAAGTGCAACCTTTTTGTAAAGATTATAATAAAGTATATTTACTATTAACTCCAACTCATTCAGAGTTAAATAATGATCCAAAAAGAGCAAAATCTTTTTCGTTTGATAAATGTACATGGTCAAATTTTAATTCAAAAGTAAATGTATATGGCTCAAAATATGCTTTAATAATTAAAAATTTACAAAAATGTAATTTTGAAATTAATTTAAAAGATTATGAAATTGCAATTGGCAAATCAAAAGGAAAAAATTTATCAGAATATTTACAAGGACGAGTTGATAAAGCTTGTGCTATTAAAAATATTAAAGATAAAAATAATAGTAAAAAAATAAAAATAGTTATGATTGCTGAATTAGTTAGTCCCTATTCAATTTTTGTTAAGTGAAAGTTGTAGATTTATTCCACAATCGCTCCAAGAGATAAAATCGTTGCATTAATCATGCGGCGTTTATTTTTTTAATCAATTATAAAATCTAAATATACATAGTTATTCATATCATAAGCCAAATTATCTTCTATCATTTTATTAGCAATCTTACAACATTTAGAAATTCTTTCACCATTAAAGAGTGGATCAATATATCTAACTTTTGCTCCATGATGAACATAATAAACATTTTCTGGTTTTTCTTTTGAAACTTTTACTTTTGTAGCATTTTTCCACAATTTAAAAATATTTTTATACTTAGAAGATTCAATAATATCTATTACATCACTTTCTTTTAATTCATACAAATCTTTCTTTGATATTTTACCTTCATTATTTAATTTTTTTAAAATATCAGCAATAAATTGCATAGAATATCTAGTTCTATCTTCACGATATATAATAGATAATCTACTTGTAATTTTTACAAAATTTCTAGCTATCTTTTTATTTTTAAAACCAAGTTCTATTTCATTTTCTTCGTTATTTTGAATTTCTATATTATCATATATTTCTTTAATGCTTTGTAAATCCAATAATTTATAAATAAATAATGCATTAGATAATGAATATTCCAATCTATCAGCGGATAATTTTGGAGTATCATTATCAGCTATTGGGTAAAGATGATAGTTATCTATTTCAGATACTTCAATATTATCTCTTTTTAATAAAGTCATTATTTCTTTAGAATTTTTTATAGTTTCAGTAGTTAAATCTTCGGTTGATTCCTGATTCATATAATCTCCATTCAAGAAATCTACACAATGTTTAAATACAGGTGTTGCTATATCATGAAATAATCCAGATAGGGTTTGTTTTTTATCATGAGTAAAATGCCATACAATTAAAGCAACAGCAACTGCATGATCAAGACTTGAAAAGAAAAAAGCACTTTCAAATAAATTTGAATAAATTGTCCCACAGGTAACACTAATATATTGTTGTGATAATAATTCGTTTGTATCTATATATTCGTTCAACCATTCAGGAAAGTTTGGCTCTAAAATCTCAAAATAATCTTTGATTTCTTTGCTAATATTACTATAATATTTACTCATTTATCTTACTCCTTATTTTGTTTTTTAATATAGAATTTTTGGCTTCAAATTTATCTCTTAACTTTTAAAATATGTTTCTGCATAATAACTATTATTTGTTAACATTTTATTAATAGATTCATATTTACAATTTGCAAATTCTTGGCATAAATTAAGTATTTCTTTTTCATTTTTATTACTTAAGACATACTTTTTGATTCTTCCATCATTGAATTTAAAAATAAACACTTTTTCCTTACCTAAATATTCATTCCAAAATCCATTTTGTAAATTTTCACAAATAAAATTCTCGAACATTTCTATTTTATCACTTGAAAATGAAACACCATAATTATTTCCATAAGATTTTATTTTAAAACCTTTTTCTTTTAGTTTATTAATATTATCAGTTCCCATAACATAACTATAATTCATTGTCATTCCTTCTTCCAAATATTTATAATTTAGAACATTTTGCTTTGCGTTCTTTTTTGAACATAAATTATTTCCGATTGTCCATAAATGTTTATCAATATCATAGGTAGAAATAGTATTTTCTTTTTCAACATCATGTTCTTCGTTATAATTCTTCCTCAATAAATTTCAAAATTTCATTCTTAATAGAATAAATATTATCATAATAAATTATATTTTTAACATTTTTACAGCCTTTAACTAATCCTGATATTTTGCATCCAGATTTAGCAATTACTAATATTGGAATATTTAATCTAACCGCTTCTTGTAATTCCATTCCTTGACCAGTTGAAACATTACTCATTTCTGCTATTACAATATTTGTATCTTTTAAAATGTTCATTGCTCTTTCATATCTTTCATAATCATTACCAGTAAATTTCATTGTATCAAGTGGGCTATAAATTTCAAATGAAGTATTTTTAGAATAATATTCACTTATTATAGCGTTCAAATTTTTATAAATATCTTTAGAATATTCGCTAGAACTTAATACTGCCCCAGTAATTAAAATTCTATTTTTAATACTATCTTTATGATTTTTTAATACTTCAACAGCCTTATCCCTATGTAACTCTTTTATAATCTCTAATTTATTTTTAGAATAATTTGCAAGTTCATCAATATTGGTGATCATCTCTGGGCAATAATTATCATTACTATCTTGTAATGTGGCAGCATATACCAATTTATCGAACTCTTCATATAATATTGCTCCCATGCACATCATACAAGGTTCACACGATACATACATCGTTGCTCCTTTTAAATCTCCATAAAGATTTTTATTTTTAGAAGCGCTTTCTATTGCTTCTAATTCGGCATGTGAATACATACTTATTTCAGTTAAAGTTTTATCATCACTTCTACCAATTATTTTTCCATTTTTCACAACAATAGCTCCATAAGGATATTTAGCAGTTTTACTAATTTCTATTGCTATATCAATATATTGTTCATCAGTCATATTTTAAACCTCCTTACAAGAATATTTTAGATACTTAAATTGTACTATATTTTAGCAAATTTTACTATACGATTATTGATTTTCAAGAATTTTTGTTTACTTTAAAAGTTTGGCCCTATATAAACAATTTTATATATATAATTGCTTTTTTATTATATAAAAATTTATTTAATGCATATAATAATATTGAAAAAAATAATATAGAAATAATATAGAAATAATATAGAAATAGTATTGAATTAATATTGACATAATATTGAATTTATGATATATTTATATCAGTTAGGAGATGATTCTTATGGCAAATATATCCGACACTATAAATATGAGTTTTAGGGTAAATAAAAATTTAAAAACTCAAGCAGATAAATTATTTAAAAGTTTAGGTATGAACACAAGCGTTGCATTAAATATGTTTTTAACTCAAAGTGTTAGAGAGCAGGCTTTACCTTTTAAACCTAATATGACTGCATCAGAACCAAGTGCTGAATTAAAGGCTGCTTTACAAGAATTAGATGATATAGAAAAAGGCAAAATAAAAGTTAAAGGTTATCATAACGTAAATACTTTTATTGAAGACATGCTTAAATGATGTTGGGGATAGAAAATACAAAATATGAAATAAAAGGTACAAGTATATTTAAAAAACAATTAAAAAAAGCTATTAAACAAGGCAAAGATATTAAAAAATTAATTGAAGTTTTAAATAAATTATCTAATGGTGATAAATTAGACAAAAAATATCATAACCATAACCTAATTAAAAATAAGCAATATAAGGATTGTTTTGAATGTCATATTGAACCAGATTGGTTATTAGTTTACAAATATAATAATGATGAATTAATATTATTTTTAATTAGTACTGGCTCACATAGTGAATTATTTAATAAATAATACTTAATATAAAAAAGTGAAAATTGTATATATCTTCCACAATTGCTCCAAAAAATAAAAGCGTCGCATTAATCATGCTACGTTTATTTTTTATAAGCAAGAAACAATTGGTAATCCCACCATTTTTCTTTTAAAATAAAATTTTATTAATCAATGATACAAAGTATTAAAATCAATATATTTTCCATTTTCACAGTGATTATAAAATTCTTTTGTTGAAATATGATACTTTGGCTTTTTATATTCATATAATACTAAGTTTTTAGTATTATATTGATTATTTAATTCATACCTAATAAATTTATCTTTAATATCTAATAATAAGTCTCTTTCAGCATTATATTCATGTATTCCTTTAAATCTTTCCCATGAATGTTCAAACCAATAAAATTTATCATTTTTTTCATAAGTTAAGAAAGTATGAGTTGGGCATTTATCATCATCATAATGTACTATAAAATATGTTTTTATATTCCAGTCATTTCCTCTAAAAAAATATCTTTCAAATTCCACTTGATCCCAACAGACACCAATTTTATTTATTATTACTTCTTTTGGAGATTGTAATATATAATTATTTGAAAATGATTCATCAACAAGTCTATGCTTATTATTAACTTTATCTAACCAACCATATTCTATGTTTTGCATTAAATCCATAACTTCCAATTCATTATAGTAATTCCAAATATTAAGCTGTCCTTTAGCTTTTATTGGTGTTTTTAATGGTATTATATTATCTAACACCCAAGCATATCGTCCTTCTTCATATACACCACAAATATATTCTTGATAATTATTTTTTTTCATATTTTCTACATAATCTTTTGTCATATAAATACAGTCAACTAAATTACACTTGCAAATAATATTCCCAAAATTTAGTGATGTATTATCTACTAACTTCATTAATTCTTTGTTTTCTTTCCACTCTTTTGGAATTTTAGAAGTACTAGCATGAATGTATAATTCTCCTCTGTAATTTGTTTTCCAACTTCTTGTTTCAACTAATTTTTTATTTTCTTTTACTAAAGTAGCATATGGTTCTGTTAAACTTAATACTTTCATATGATACCTCCATTTATTTATTAGATGTAATTTTGAAATTATATAGTTGACTTTAAACCATGATAACCCTCTAAATTAAAATCAAGATAATTTCTAATAAAATTATACTATATTTAAACAAAACTTTCTATAATCCTATTGAAATAATACTAAAAACTATTATAATTAGTTTAGTGGATTTAACTTTTGGAGTATAAATTTTCGAATATAAGTAAAGTTATTGCTCCAATTACGGATCTGTTCGAACTTTCCAAACATTGATATAAAAGAAAGCTTTTTGTTTTATATATAAAAATATCAAGGTTTAATTATTAAAAATAAAATAATTGGTGGTAAATATGATAGAAAAAGCAAATATAAAAATTGAAACTATAAAATATTCAAAAGATGGAATAACACGAAAATATATTCAAAGTACAAATGACAATTTTAAAATAGAAACTCTATATGTTGATTATATAAACAAGCATATAATTTGTTTTTCAACCCAAGTTGGTTGTAATTTAGGATGTAAATTTTGCTATAATGGACTTAAACATAATTTTAAAAGAAACTTAACAGCAGAAGAAATCTCCATGCAAATAGAAAATATAATAAAAAAAGAAAATCCTAAAAGCAATAAACCCATCCTATTTAGTGCTATGGGGATTGGAGAACCATTATTAAATTACGATAATCTAATAAAATCCTTTAATTATTTAAATGATAAATATCCTAATAATAAATTTGCTTTAGCTACGACAGGAATTAGTTTAGAAAATATTTTAAAATTAGCTCAAGATTTAAAAAATATAAAATTTAAATTGACAATTTCACTACATTCTGCAGATCAAGTAAAACGTAACAGTTTAATGCCAATAAATACTAATTTAACCACTTTAGTTAATATAGTAAAAAAATACAAAAAAATTTCCAAAAAGGAAGTTGAATGGAATTATGTTTTATTTGATGGTATAAATGATACAACTAATGATGCAAAATTGCTATCTGAATTATTAGGTAAAAATGAATTTATAAAAATAAATAAATTTAATAAGGTAGCAGATAGTAACTTAATTGAAAGTAAAAATATAAATTTATTTATTTCAGAATTAAAAAAGAATGGAATGCAAGTTGAGTATTATGAAACAAATGGAAGTGACATTAATGGTGCTTGTGGTCAAATGATTTCAGAATAATATATTGTAGTTGAATGTCACAGGCGCTTACTATTGACAAAGATAAACTAGATATTAATAGCCTATCTAATATATTAATATAAAATTACCTTATTGCAGATTGATAGTTAAATTATATTAGTTGGAGATGATTCTTATGAATAAAGTATTCTTATATTTATATCCTATTGAAGAATATACAAAAGTGTTTTTGTGGCAAAATGATAAGTTGTATGATGATAAGAATATAAAAAGACCACTTCCTATACTAAGTGAATGTATTCAAAAAAGATATAGAGATAAAGGCTATCAAGTTGTATTTGCATTATATCCTGATAGAAATATATATGGAATCACACCACAGCCACAAGATAAAATTATTTATACTGATGTTACTTTTAATGAGGCAAGTGCATGTTATAGTGATGGTTCTAAAAAAAAAGGTTTTATTCCAAAGTATCCTAATGAAATTTTATTATTAAATAAACTTGGTAATGTTGATGAATTAGCTATTGGTGGATATCATTTTAGTGATTGTGTAAAAAGTGTTGGAGAAACAGCATTAAATATGGGAATAGATACTACAGTTGATATGGACTTAACAGATTTGTTTTTTTCACTATACAAAAGTGATGAATACTTTAAAATTGATGAATATGATCCCCAAAGATATATGAATTTTTGGAAACAAAAATTTGAAATATTAGGGAGAAAAAAAGAATTTATAGATAGACAATTTCAAAAATGTATGATAGTCCAATATATAAATTTCATTCAAAAGAAAATCAAATTCATAAAAAGTAATTTAACAAAAGTTATCATAGAATAGAAAAAGATGATATTGTACATTATGCCTTTATCATCTTTTTATTTTAAATTATGCTTTTGTTGAAATGCTTTAATATATTTTTTTCTCATAACAGGTAAGACCTGAGATGCAATTTCTATAGATACATCATTCATACTCATTCTTGAAGTATCTAAAGAAACCACTGAATCAACACTTTCAACAAATAATTCTTTTAAAGCTTGTAAACTTTCATTGTATTCACCTAAATTTGCTTCATTTAGAAAACTTCTATTTTCTAAAGCCAAACTAGAATTGTAATCCCTTCTTAAGGAGGTTAAAGAATCAGCAGAAGTCACTACCAAAAAATCAATTAATTGTTTAGAAAGTTTTGAGTATTTTTCTCTTGCATTTAAATATAAATCTTCTGGCATATCTCCTCTAACTAAACGCCTATAATTCCATATTTGTCTATCATTTAAAGATCTATCAATTAAAATTAAGTCTTTTTTTGTCAAAACAGCATTTTGTAATTGTTTATATATTTCTTCAAATATCGCTAAGTCTCTATCTGAATAACTCATACTATCAAATTTACTTCTTAGTTCTTCTTTATAATATTTAGAAGTTGTAAACTCTTCTATTAAAGAAACTTCAAATCCACCTTTTTTAAAGAAATCATATAAATTATTTATTATTGTGGTTTTTCCTGTTCTAGGTGTACCTGTAAATTCTATAACAAAAGGTTTAGGGAGTGTTACTAATGATTTTAGTCTTTGCAATTCAATCTTTTGAGCATGTAATTTTCTTAATTTTGCATAATAATCTTGATTATCTACAAAGATTGTATCTCTTAAAAATAAATTTTCTTTTTTATAAAATACTTTATCTAAAATGTCTTTTAATTTTAAGAATATAGGCAAATCTTTATCTTCTCCCGATATTAAACTTTCATAGATACTTGTATAATACCATTTTTGAGACTCTTCTCCTCTTTTAAATGCATTAAAATCTCTTTGCCCACTTTTTTCAAATTTTAAAAACAAATCTTCTAAGTTATTTATTTTATCAGCGCAAATTACTAATTTATTCCTAAGAGGTAATTTTCTAGTTTCTTCTATAGTGTGCTTTTTTCTTTCTTCCCATGATAAAGATTTATCAGGTTCAGAAGCACCCATTACTAAGTTAGCAATATCCTTACCAAATTCTTTTTCAATATCCTCAATAGTATATTTTGTATCTTCTACAACATCATGTAAATAGCCCGCAGCTACAACATTATCATCATATCCAAATGATTCTAAAAGTTGCCCAACTCCAATTGGATGCATTATCATTGGTTTATCAGGTTCACTTTTTCTAACTTGTCCCATATGAGCTTGTATCGCAAACATTTTTGCTTTTTCTTTAATATCCATAATTCTATTTACCTCCATATATTTTAATGCAAACCCATATTTATTCTTTATTAAATCTGCTACATTTGTTTTAAATTCTTCAAACTCTTTATCATAGCAATATGTTTTAGCATATCCATCAATTCCAAATTTCTTTGATATATGCATATATGCTCTATTAATCATACCATCTAAGTCCAAATCAGGATAATGTTTAATTGTATAAGCATGTGTCCTTTTTAATGCCGAAACTAAATCAGTATTTCTATCAGCAGATGAAATGATTTTTCCATAATTACTTCTTGGTTCATGTTTTAAACTTGCTCGATGATCTTCTATTGCTTCCTTAATTATTTGCCTTTGCTCATCGGTAAAAAATTCTTTCATTACTTCATTTTCATAAAATAATTTTCCAGATAACACTTCATGATTATCTTTATCAATGTGATGTGCTAAATCATGAAAAGAAGCAATTACATAAATCATATCTAAATCAATATTATCAAATTGTTTCGCAAATTTAATGCTTCTTTTAATAACATATTTTATATGGTCAATTCCATGCCCAGAATCATTTTTCTGGTATATGGGGAATATATTATTTTCAATATACTCCTGCAACTCCTTCTTTATTTGCACTATCCAAAACCTCCTGATTGTGTATTGATAATTTGTTCATTATCCATTTAATATCTTCAATAGATTTGTCAATATTAAATCTTCCATTCCCTACTGGATAATAAACAGAATAAAAATTATATTTATTACCATTTATTTTCTTTTCAAAAAGTTGTTTTCTTACTTTAGAAACTGATATTTTTTCATTTAATACAATCGAACTTACTTGATTCCCAAATAAGATAATTACTTTAGGATTAATTATCTCAAATTCTTTTTCTAACAAATGTAAATATTTTTTATAAACATTATCAGGTAATTCTCTAGCATCTACTTGTGTGCATTTTCCTAAATTTGTAATAAAGTATTTGTGCTTTTCTACATCTTTGTAAACTTCTTCAGCAAATTCTTCTGACCAATCTGGGCCTTTTATTTCTTTTATTTTTCTATAAATATCTTTATCCATCAAATTTAATTCAAAAAATAAATCCCATATATTTTTAGTTCCTATCCAAGGAGACTTAATTCCTTTCCAATTTTTAGAAGATGCTATATTTCGCCCAGTAGGATTCATAAAAACAAAGCATATATCTGGATTATTTGTACAACCACCATTATATATTGAATCTAATTCTTTAGCGCCATATTTTTTTTGAAGTTTATCATATTCAATTTTTAGATCTTCTAAATGCATTGAAATCACCAATTTAATTTTACCATACACTTATCTTATTTGCGAGATATTTAAAAAAATTATTAAGCTAAAATTAAATTAAATCTAATAACATAATTCAAATTATTCCAAATAAAAAAAGATAATCAATTAGGAAAAAATTGTGTTATTCTACTATCAATTAATGTATAACATGGTGTATAATTATATTAATTGGAGGAATACTTTATGGAAAATTTAATTATTGAAAAATTGAAAAAAGAAGACTTAAAAGAAGCTATTGCCATTTATGATACTAATCATAATTTAAAAACAAACTATGAAAAATTATTTAATCAATATGATAGTATCTATAATAATCCTGACTATCACAATATTGTTGTAAAATTAGATAAAAAAATCGTTGGTATGGCTACTGTTGTTATTAATCGAGATATAGTTGAAGAACTACATCCTTTTTTAACGGTATGGAATTTAGGTGTTCATAAAGATTATCGTAGAATGAAAATTGGTACTAAAATGCTAGATTATATTTATGAATTTGCCAAAAATTTAGAATGTGATTTTATTTCCCTAATTGCTGAAAATGATAATATTACGGGACAAAAATTTTATGAAAGTTTAGGCTATTATAGAGAAGTTGGATATGTAAAATTAATCAATAAGGAAAAATAGTTTAATCATAGTTTTTTATAAAAAAAATATATATTAAATTTGATATAAATAATTATTTTAAAATAATTGGTAATGTTGAATTTTTTGAAACTTCCATGGTTAGAAATGAAAAAGAATATTCAAAGCCAAAAGTTTTATATCAAATGAAAGTTATGAAGGGACAAAATTAAAATGAAATTATTATATGCAACAAATAATATTTCTAAAGTTCGTAATATGCGTAGAAGTTTGGCAGAATTACCTATAGAAATAATAACTCCTAAAGAACTTGGTATTAAAATAGATGTTGTAGAAGATGGAAAAACAGCTATTGAAAACGCTATTAAAAAGGCTCAGGCATATTATGACAAAACAAAATTACCCACCATAGCAGGTGATTCAGGATTATTTATTGAGGGAGTTCCAGATGATAAACAACCAGGATTATTTGTCAGAAGAGTTAATGGGAAAACCTTAACTGATGATGAAATGATAGAATATTATACAAAACTTATTGCATCTATCGGTGGAAAAAGTACAGGATATTATGTAACAGGTTTAGCATTAATTACTGAACAAGGATTATTTACTACTGAAATAAACGAAGATAAATTTATTTTATCTTCAACAATTTCAAATAATAATCATCATGGTAACCCTTTAGATGTAATGATAATTGATCCTATTTCACAAAAATTTTATACTTATATGACTGATAAAGACTTTAAAAGTTTGGAGCTTATTTTTGATAAAGAGTGTGCTACCTTTTTAGAGAAAAATCTTCTAAATAACGACAAAACATTACAAAGAAAATAATAAAAAATGAGTAGGAACATACATTTTGAAAAAAATAAACATACTTTATTATAGATAAATGGTTAAAATATATTAGTGTTATGATAAAATAGTTTTATAAAGAGGTGATTATCATTATGGAATTAAATAGAAAAACTATTGAAAATGATGAAGAATATTTAAGGCAAATTTCCACAGATGTTGATTTTGAATCAGATAATTACTTAGAATATATCAAAAGTTTAAAAGAATATTGTAATCAACATTATTGTTATGCTTTAGCACCCGTCCAAATTGGCATTCCCAAAAGAATTATATATATTAAAAACTCAAAACAAAATATGGATAATAATACAATTAGTGGATATAATGAAGGAATTATTTATATTAACCCAGTAATAATTGAAGCAAATGGTTTTACAAAATTTTTAGAAGGTTGTGAGAGTTGCATTTATTATAAGGACGATAAAATAATTCATTATGCAGGCGTAATTCAGCGACCATATTCTATAAAGATAAAATACTTCGATATAAATGGTAAAGAACAAATGAAATTAATTGAAGGGTTTGAATCCACGGTATTTTGTCATGAATATGACCATTTAAATGGAATTTTACACATGGATAGAACTAATGATATATATGAAATGACAATTGAGGAAATGAAAACATATCGGCTAAAACATCCATATGAAGTTATATCTAAAGATGCTGATTACACGCTAATAAAGAAAAAATAAATTTATTTGTAAGCACAGAGATGTGCTTTTTTTGTGTCATTTAAATATAGAAAAAAGGCAGAATTGTTAATTACTTTTTTCAAGTAGTCGTACCAAAACTTTTGATTATTTTAAGAATAAATACTAATTATAAAAAGACTACGACGTTTGTAGTTGTAGTCTTTATACGTACTATGTTTTGATCACTTGAAAACACATTTGTAGATTGACATAATCAATTAGTACGCATGTTAAATATATTTTAGTAATTCTCTAAATTCAGTATAGCCACTTTCAGCATTTAAATGACCTCCGCCTGAAATCATAATTTGGTTATCAGTTATAGTATCAGCAAATTCTTTTTCGGCATCATATTTAACATAAGGATCATTATCTGAATAGAAACAAACAATATCATCACAATAATTTTTTACATCAGCCAAATTATCAAAATACATACTTTCATTTACAGTATCATATTCTTCATTAATTCCTAGATAATTATTAAATCCACAAACAAAAACCAATCTTTTAACTTTAATCTTATTTTCCACTAAAAATTTACATATGAAAATTGGAGCGATTGAATGAGCAAAAATTATTGTGTTCTCATTTAAGATATTTGCTTCAACATAAGTCTTAAAAAGTTTAGACCAGTTCTCATAATTTTGATACCCTACTCCTGTTGGAAAATCTGGAGTATATACCTTTAAGTCTTTAATTTCAATTTCTTTTCTTAAATATGGAATCCAATTACTAAATGGACTTCCAAAACTTCCATGTATTAATAAATAATTATTCTTCATTATAATTCCTCCATTCTATTTTTCATTTAAACTTTTAATTTTTTGTAATTCAAATCTATATTTTTGACCATTTTTATTTACTTCATCTAAAAACATATCATAAGGTCTACACCATAATGTATTATCTCCATATAATGCTCGGTATGCTACCATTTTTTCTCCTGTTTCACTATGAAAAATTATATCTTCTACTATATACAAATCCCCTTTATAGTGTTTATAAATTCCTTTAATTTTTAAATCTCTCATATTTTCCTCCTAATAATTTATTTGACTACACTTTCTATTTCTTGCAATTCAAATCTATATTTTTGTTCTATATTTGGATATTTATCGTGATCTACTTCACTTAAAAACATATTCATTGGTCTAATCCATAGACTTCCATCACCATATAATCTTCTATAAACAACATATTCTTCTTTTGTTTCAGAATGATTAGCAACATCTATCACTAAATAATAATCACCTTTAAAATGTTTATAAACTCTATTTATTTTTACTTCTTTCATCTCTTACTCCTTTTAGTTTATCTCTATTATTTCTAAATCGTTTGGTACTATTACATGACCATTAAAATAATTTTGTGCTTCCTCTGTGTATAATTCTTTTCTCTTTTCTTTATGAGATTCTTCTGTATGATATATAATTAAGTTCTTAACATTTAATTTATTCATATAATATCTCCAAAAGTCTTCATTTCATTACAATTATATTATACTATAAAGCATCTCAAATTTCCATACTACTACTGAAATTTAATAAGATGTCATATATAATATCTTTAGAAAGAAAAATTGTAGTTCATAAATTGATTATTTAATCGCTCAATTAACGTATTTCTTCTTTAATAGAGATGATTTTTTATCAAAAGAAAAATCCCTTATTAGGATATTTTGCTACATTTGTCAAAATTCCTAGGGATTAATTATTTTTTTAATACGTTTATTTAAAACTTTACTAACTGATTGATTGTTTAGTGTATCTTTATAATCTTCTGTTCTTTGCTCATTAATTTGAGTACAATTATTGCTAATCTGTTTTAATACATCCAAAAATTTTAATCTCTCATTTTTTAATGGATTATCTACTTTTTCTAATTGTATTTTTTTATCGTATTTAGATATATGCTTACCATTGAAGATTGTAAATGGGGATTCAACGTTTAATTTTTTGAAGTCATCTATTTTTATATTTGCATATCTTAATGCGATAAATGAACTACTATCATCAAATTCTATTATTGGAGACCTAACGTTTATGTTATTACCTATAATCTTAGAATTAATCACATCTAATTTTTTTTCGGATATTATATCTACATTTACTGACTTAATTTTTTCACCAATATTGGAATCGATTATAGTTAGATTTTTGTCAGCACCAATTTTGATGTGAAGACTAGTCCCAGCCAATTTCATTCCTTGATTTATATTCATATTTTTAATTATCATCTCTTTTGCGCCAATCGATAATAAATGAAATGAGCTAATAAATGTATTTTCTAATGTGCATTTACCACTAACAGTGATATCTAAGCCCAAATTAAATTTACAATTTCTAACTATTACTTCACAACCTTTATGTCCAGAAATACACACAGCTGTTTTTTCACTTTTTATACCATCAATTATATAACAAATAGGTTTATTTAATTTGAAACTACTTGCTAATTTTTGATTTTTTTCGGTTATACCATAACAAATTATATATTTAGTTTTATACTTTTTCAATTTTTTCTTTTTTACATAACAAACTAATTTATCCTCTTCTTCAACTACTTTCCCTAAATTTCCAGTAAATTTCCTTTTTAAATAATTTCTACAAATGTTATAAATTTTTTTCTTAAAAGTATTCATATATAATTCCCCCAAGTTAAATTTATTGAAATTTTACCATAATTTTATAAAAAAAACAATAATAAAAATTTATTGATATTTATAATTTTTCTACCAAATCACCTTACAAATAACACAAAACAAATAAATTTGATAAAGAAAAATATACTTTATTGCAAATAGTTAGTTAAAACATATTAAAAATATGATAAAATTATATTAGTTAAAACATTAGGAGGCTTTATGAACGAAATAATTATTACAAATTTAAAGAATGAAAAAGATTTAGAAGTTCTTGCTGAATTATATGCCAATTATTATAACAATTCAGTTTTAGAAGAAAAATGGACAAAAGAAACTACTACTAAATTATTTATGTACTTTTACAATCAAGCACCGGATTTAATGTTTGTTGCTTATGATAATGATAAACCTATAGGAATTATAATGTCCGTTTTAAAACCTTGGTGGGATGGAATGCATTTAGAAGATGGCGAAGTTTTTGTTAGCAAAGACTATCAAATGGGGGGGATAGCTAAAAGGTTATTTAAAACTTTATTTCAATATGCAATAGATAAATATGATGCTACTACATTAGAGGCACATACTTACGAAGATGAAAAAGGATTTCCATATAGTTGGTATAAAAGATTAGGATTTGAAACTATAGATGATTGGAAAATAATAAGTGGAAATATCAAAGAAATTATCAAAAAATTATAATAAAGGAGTGATAAAAAATGAATGAAACATTTAAATTTTTAAAAGAAAATACACAAGTAAATTTTGTGTCTACTATCAATGAAAATAATCCAAGTTGTAGACCATTTGGAGATCCAATTATGGTGGATAATAAAATTTATGTAATTACAAGTAAGCATAAAAATGTATCAAAACAAATAGAAAAAAATAATCATGTATGTATTGTTGCTTATGATGAAACCAATTGGATAAGAATCAATTGTGAACTTATTGATGATAGTGAAAATATGAAAGTAAAACAAGCAGTTATAGATGAATTTGATTGGGCAATCGATGCTGGTTATACTCTTGATAATCCTGATTTCCAAGTATTGTATATGGCTAATGCTGATGCTACTATTTATGATGAAGATGGAGAAATTTTAGAAAAATATAATTTCTAATAATAATTTTTAGATTTAAAAAGAGCAACAAATTACTCTTTTTTTATTATTTGGAAATAAAAAGAAAGCAAAATTATTAACTACTTTTTTCAAGTAATCGTACCCTAACTTCTTAGTTATTTTAAGAACGTACTTGTAATTTATTCTGAAATAAGATTGATATCAACTTAGTAGTCTATTAAATATAGTCTTTTTAATTATCTTTCTTTTTATCACAAACAAATTTTAATACTTTTGTTAATCTTACTTGTTCTATTTCCTTAAATAATCCACTTTCATGTCCATAATTTTTAAAATTATCAATTTGATCTATTTTTGCTTCTTCTCCAAAAACTTTTTGCATGATTTTTGCTCTTGCATCTAAATATTTATCTGCAAATTGCCAATTTGATCTTATACAAGTTTTATACATATCTTCTAATGAATATGGATAGTATTCAGGATTTTGGTAATATTCAATTTTTCTAACATTATTAAATACTTTAAGTATTGTTTCAGCAGGTATTTCTTTATTAAACTTACTAAATACTTCTTCAAATTTTGTTAAAAGTTCATCTTTATCAAATTTTCCATACCATAGCAATCCTGGAATTAAAGTTCTAGGATCAATTAATGAAGTATGAGTTACTAACCTTGACATATAATTTAATGATTTATAATATCTATTTAATTTATCATATTCCCCATCTTGAATAATTTTTTTAATCTTTTTGTCCATATCCACGGAATACATTGGACAAAGACTATCTTCTAAATCATAATGTTTATCATCATCTATGAATTTTCTTGTTTTTGCAAAATATTTATATCTATATAGGTATTCATCAGTTTCATTTTTTCTTTTGCTATCCCATGTTGAATCAAAGTAATAAACCCCATCAATACCATATTTATCATCCTTAACATAAATAACATTTCTTGCATGACCTATTTTTGGGTTGTTTTTATCCATTAATTGAACTACAAGGTTATCAATACCAATATAATGAAAAAGTCCACTGAATAGATTTGCATATCCTGCACATACAATTTTATCTCCAAACATTACTTCTGATAAGTCTCTAGACTTAAAGCAAGATTCATCTTCATTTTCGAATGTATATACCCTATTTCTTACTTGATCATATACATACATTATTGTTTCCATAGGAGATAAACCTAATTTTTTAATTTCGTCTGCTTGTTTCTTTATTTCATTCATTGTTTTATAACAGTTTAATAAACTTACATAATTAGCATTACCATTTAAAGAGACATAAACTTTATCTGCTATTTCTTTATACTCATTCATTAATCCCATTAATTTGTCATAATCTGTAATATCTAACCTTTCTCTTAAAGCAATTTTTTTAGATAATACTAATGGATTTTTCTTAATAAATTCCATATTATCTAATTCATCAAAAGATAATTTAATAAATTCTACACTATCTAAAAGATTATCAAAGTGTTCTGAAATATAATCTATTTCTTTTAATATCTCTTCGTTAACATCTCCAGTAAGAGCTTGGTATTCTGCTATAGCATTCATACAATAATCAAATGATTTTCTATTCTTTAATTGTTTTTCCAATGTATCTTCATCATCGACATAAATATTTAAACCAAAATCTTGTGCAGATACACCCATTTCAAATTCGTTTTCTTCACTAAAAACATTATCTACTAAAATTAGTTCCCCTTTCATTTTATTCACCCTCTCGTATAATAGTTTTTGTAAGAGATAATTTTATATTTTTTCTTACAAAAACTATTTTATTTTTTTATTCTATTTTT
>CANRKG010000020.1 GCA_947631155.1 uncultured Bacilli bacterium | reverse complement strand
AAATCACTATCAGTAAGTTTGTTTTCTATATGATTTAATAAAGTACTATAATTATTTTTAACAAAATTACAAACTAACTTAAAATCTTCAATCTTAATATTTAATTTTCTATTAATTAAAATTTTAGGGTGGTCTTTACTTATGCTTATAGGTAAGGTGTTCTTATAATTTATCTTATTTTCATAATCATTTTGAAATCTTACTATCTTATCTCTTGCTGTTAGATAATTAGAGTATACAATTAAATTTACTGGTAATCCCGTTATTTTCTTACTTAAATTAACTACCCCAAAATATTCGTTTTTTTCTTCAAAAAATATCTGTTTAGCTTCTTGTTCTTCTATTTCTGCCTTCCAATATTTCAATAATAATTCTTTATGTAATTTTATATAATCATAAGCACAAGCAATTAATGAATTATCGATATTATCAAAATTTTTGGGTTTAATTGTCTTCATAGTATCATCTAAATATATAGTAACTAATCCTTTAGTTGTTTCTAGTTTAATATGTGGAATTTCATTTTTTAGTCTTTCTTTACCATTATAGATTAAATAAATGATAATATCTCTACAACTAGAATTTTCAAATGATATAGTAGGTTTAAATAACTTATTTCCCATAAATATCATTTCCTTTCTAGTAATTCTATTCTACACCAGAAATAGATTTAATAAAAGACTATCTAACAAAAGTAAATGATTTAACTTGAAATATTCCCACAAAATTTCCCGTTAGAACACGTTTTAACAAACAAAAAAAATATTAAGTATATTTTACCTTATCAATAATTTCACTTTTATATGTTTGTTATTTTAAGGCATAGATCAATTGTTTCTTCTGTTAAATTTTTATTTATTTTAGGATCGTTTATTAAATATAAATACTCAGGACAATATTTTAAGGATTCTAGTTCATTATTAAAACAACTATTTTCACAAGTATACTTATAGTCAATAAATTCCTTGACGCTATATTTTTTATGCCCAAAATCTTCAAAATTAGGTATTTTTATAATATTATTAAAATAACCTATTGAATGTAAAGACAAGTTATCTTCACGTGCAAATATTATTAAAGAACATGGTGTATCGTCCATAAATCTAGATAATAATCTTTGACAGTTATTATCTAATGTGGAAAAATCGCCAATAACTAATACCTTGTCACTTGGAAAACATTTATATAATAAATTATCTATATCATTTTTATTTTTGATTAATATGTATTCATCATGATACATTTCAAAAAATATGTCTACTGCTGAACCTAAAATGAGAGTTCTTTTTAATTCTTTTGCTTTTTGTACTCTTTCATAAATATATTTCTTAGCATTCATAGTTCTTTCCTCCACGAAATAAATCTGACAGAAATTTAATAAATTGCAATTTTTTATCATCAATAGGCGAGTGTAAATAATTATCACATGTTTTCTGTATATTATTGTTGTATCTACTATAAAATTCTTTTTGAAGATTACTTGCTTCACCTTTTAAATAACTCTCAGTACAATTATCAATAAAGTGCAATAACATTTTCATAGTAAAATTTATATTTATGTTATCAATATTTTTCAAACAATGATTAAAAAATAAAAGAGGATATTTTATATTGTCTAATATTTTATTTATACAATTTAATGATTCAAGTTCAGAAGTTTTAATTTCTTCCCCAAGTACCCATAGCATTTTCCAATAATATAAAAAATCACTCCACGACATTAATTGAATATCTTGAATACTTGTTTTAATTGCAATATTATTTTTCTTTTTAGCTAAATTTATTAAAAAAATTCTATCATCTAAATCATAGTCATAATCACTATTTTTACTAACAATGACATATTGAAAATTATAATTTCTCATTTTTGATATATCTTCACTAACACCGCAATAAATGATAGGATAATCAATAAAAGGAGTAGCAAGTTCACTTATAGTAAAATTAGAAAATATAGTTGTTATAACGCCAAAATCAGAACATTTAAATTTTTTATAAAGTAATTCTTCTAACATATTAATATTTTCCTTTCTGTTTTATAGAGTTATGGACAAAAAATGGAGTTATGGACAACTTTTATGGACAAAAAATCAATGCTTGTTTAAGAAGCATTGATTTTACTAACAATTATGGTGGCTCCAGCGGGAATTGAACCAGCGACACAAGGATTTTCAGTCCTCTGCTCTACCGACTGAGCTATGAAGCCATAAATGTTTAAATAAATCTAAATAGAGTAGAATATATAGAAATAAAATTTATCATTTCTGTCCATAAACTGTCCATGAAGTGTTTATTTAAACACACCTTTTTTATCTCAAGCTCCTTTAATATAAGGGATAACTTATATTTACGACAGAACATTGGACAAAGGATTTTCAGTCCCTTGCTCTACCGACTGAGCTATGAAGCCAAATGGCGGTTCCAACGGGACTCGAACCCGCGATCTTCTGCGTGACAGGCAGACGTGTTAACCAGCTGCACCATGGAACCATATTGGTTGCGGGAAGAGGATTTGAACCTCTGACCTCTGGGTTATGAGCCCAACGAGCTACCGGACTGCTCTATCCCGCGATATGTGGCGGAGGAAAAGGGATTCGAACCCCTGCGCCGCTTGCACGACCTTTCGGTTTTCAAGACCGACCCCTTCAACCAGACTTGGGTATTCCTCCACAAAAATGGTGCCTAAGGCCGGACTTGAACCGGCACGAGGGTTGATTCTCGCAGGATTTTAAGTCCTGTGCGTCTACCAATTCCGCCACTCAGGCACTTGGTGATCTGTATGAGATTCGAACTCATGACCCTTTGATTAAAAGTCAAATGCTCTACCTACTGAGCTAACAGATCAAAATATGGCTGCCTCGGTTAGATTCGAACTAACGCATGTCAGAGTCAAAGTCTGATGCCTTACCACTTGGCTACGAGGCAATAATATAAATGGTGGAGAGAGATGGATTCGAACCATCGAACTCGATGAGAACAGATTTACAGTCTGTCGCGTTTAGCCACTTCGCTACCTCTCCAAAAAAAATGGTGCCGAAACCAGGACTTGAACCCGGAACCTACTGATTACAAATCAGTTGCTCTACCAATTGAGCTATTTCGGCAAAACAATGGTGGACGATATAGGACTCGAACCTATGACCCCCTGCTTGTAAGGCAGGTGCTCTAACCAACTGAGCTAATCGTCCTTATATAAACAGTTGACAGTAACAAATATACCAGTTTTCCTAGTTTTTGTCAATACTAATCTTAATTTTTTTGCGAAATATTTGTATTCTGTGTATATATATCAGCACTTTTTCTATCAATCCATATATTTAACATCTTTTTTAAGGTTCTAAAACCACTTTTTGTTTCCATTATTTTACAGTTACTGTTTTTATTTATTCTATAATCGATATTTTTTATACTTAATTTCAAGTGATGATTATTAGTATTTAATCCAATAACTTCAACTTTTATAGTTTCTCCTAAATTAACATAATCATTAATATTTCTCACAAAATCATCAGATATTTCGGAAATATGTATCAATCCACTATAATTATTATCAAAGCTAACAAATATACCATATTTTTCTATTCCAGTAACACAACCAGTTATAATATTTCCAATTTGATATTTACTTTCATTCATAACTAAATCTCTCCGTTTATATTATAACAAAAATAAACAACTTATTCAATAATGATATATTTTAATGTATTTACATATATTTATTTTATTAGTATAATTTATTTGGTGATTAAAAATGGAAAAACACACAGAAATAGAAAATAAAATTATTGAGGTTATTGATAAATTAAAACCTTTTTTAATACAAGATGGTGGAAATTTAGAATTTGTTAAATACGAGGATAATATTGTATATGTTAAATTATTAGGAGCGTGTGCAGAATGTAGTATGATGGATATAACATTAAAAGATGGTATTGAACAATTAATTATAAATGAAATTCCAGAAGTAAAAGAAGTTGTTAATATTAATAATTAATTACAGCCAATTTACTTTTTCTATTGCCTTTATTTGATTTATTAAACTATAAATATTAATCACATAGTTTTCATATTCTTCTACTCTTTTTATAATTTTTAAGATTACTTTTTCATCAGTATTTTTATTAATAATTTCGTCATAGATATCAAAATAGTAGGTTGGAAAAAGCATCCTCCCATAAATAAGTTGATATGAAAACTGATTAAAATCTAAAGAACGAAGAAAATCATTTAATTTTGAATAATCGTAATTATTATTAAAAAATATAAATTTTAAATATTCAGCAATATCTCTACTTTTATTATCTACAATAAGATTCAATGGATTGTTAAATCCTTTTTCTTTTAT
This sequence comes from uncultured Bacilli bacterium, assembly GCA_947631155.1. Taxonomy (GTDB): domain Bacteria; phylum Bacillota_I; class Bacilli_A; order RF39; family UBA660; genus UMGS995. The sequence goes on along the minus strand of CANRKG010000020.1, from coordinate 19,129 downwards.
TCTTTTATGGGAAATCACTAAATCAAAATTAGGCATCTTAAAGTTATTATAAGTATTATATATATACGAAATAGCTGTTTCTGCCATCCCTATAAAATAATTAACACTATCCCTTAATATAGGATATTTATTTAAGTGCATTTGTTGGTATTCAATATAATCAATCTTTTCAGACCATAAAAATAACCAATTTGATCTATCTATACTTTCATATGCAGATGGCGGTAAAAAAACAGTTAATGGTTGTCTTATACTATCATATACACTTAATTTACTTGAAGATTTCTTTATCAATACATAATAATGGTTATTTACAAAAGTAATTAATTTATTATCAACATTAGTTATTATCTGATCATAATTAGAAAATTCTTTAATTAAATTATTAATTTCAATTAATTCGTTTTCATACCTTGTAGTTGGCAAAAATAGATATTCATTATTATAATAAGTAAATCTATATTCTTTATGATTTCTATGTAAAGTTATATTTTTTATATTATAATAATATTCTATTATATTTTTAATACTCACCACCTCTATATAAATAATATGTTATATAAATATTATTTACCACCAATTTTCAAGGCATAAAAAAAGTTTCTACATTTATAGAAACTTTTCTTTACTTAGATTTTGGAGAATCTTCATACCCATTAAAGTTAACATCACTATCATATAGTGGAATTTCTACAGTTACTGTATCATTACTATCATAATCATAGTCATAACTACTACTAGTAGCATTTAATGTTTCATTTATTACATTAACACGTCTTTCAGCATTTTCTGTTAATGAGTCATAATGTTCACCTTGAACACTAATATTATTTAATTCTTTTTCTAATTGAACATTTTCTCTTCTAATTTCATTAAGTTTTTCTTCAAGGAATTGTTGTTTAGCTAAAAGTTCTTCTACTTTTTGATCAGACAACTGTTTTTTCTCAGCAACTTTTTCTTCTTCTGTTTCAATTTTTTGTTTTATTTCTTTTCTTTTTTGAGTCTCATCATCAACCTGTCTTAAAAGTGCATCTATAGTAGCAAATTGATTATCAGCGACATCTACATCTTGTTCTTCACCACTATTAAACTCCATACTATCTAATTTAGCTGCTTGTGGTTGATATGTATCTTCTTCTGAAGTTTCTTCATATTCTTCCTCTGTTGTTTCTTGTTCATCACCACCAGGAGTTGGATTATCAAATTCATCATTTTGTCCTTGATAAATTACATTATCATCTTCTGCTGTTTCTTGCTCATTAGCATCAGAAGTTGGATTATCAAATTCATTATTTTGTCCTTGATAAATTACATTATCATCTTCTGCTGTTTCTTGTTCATCACCATCAGAAGTTGGATTATCAAACTCATGGTTTTGCCCTTGATAGATTATATTATCATCTTCTGCTGTTTCTTGTTCATCACCATCAGAAGTTGGATTATCAAACTCGTGGTTTTGTCCTTGATAGATTACATTATCATCTTCTGCTGTTTCTTGTTCATTAGCATCAGGAGTTGGATTTTCAACAGCTATATCATCTTGAATAATTTTTTCTGATGGTACAGAATATAAACTATTTCCTTCTTGATAGTATGTTCCATTACCAATAGATTCAGGAATATTTTGATTTTCTTGAAAATTCTGTGTTTCTTCTGCAGAACCTCTATTATTATTAAAGCCTCGTTGTATTACACTATTAATATCTTTTTCATCAAAATCAGAAAGATCAAGTTTTGATAATTTATTTTTAAGAAATACAGCGATTTTTTTAAGTCCTTTAAATGCACTACGAACAACTCTAATAGGTCTAGAATTTCTAAATCTTATAAAACGATATGAAGTATACTTAACAGATCCTATTATTTCTAGATATGAGTTTCGTTTTAATAGTGTATTTATTCTTTGTTCCATCTTATCCATCTCAGACTTAGAAAGATATAATTCTCCTACTAATGCATTTTGATATTCAGAAATTTCTTCATTATTTCTTTCTATTTTTTTTCTTATTCTACGTCTAATCACATTTTTAGTATTTTCAAAACTTTGTGGTCTTTCTTTTAATGGTGTGGCTGTTTTACTTGAGCCACTTACCCTTTCTCTGTTTCTATCAACTACAACAGAATCTTCTGTAATTTGTTGACCGTCATTGTACATAATAAGAATCCTCCTATCTCTAATTTACTTTTTATTCATCTTTTGCTAATTCACGCAAAACATCTTTAATTCTATTCCATTCGTTTTCATCCTCAACACCAAGCAATTTTGGTTCACCAGTTTCACGATTTACATTTGATACATAAATAGTAACATTACCATTATCATCTTCTTCATTTTTGGTATAAACCACATATTCCTTTTGGTTATCTTTAAATTCAAAACCGAATAAAACTTCCACCTCTTCTGTAGAACCATCTTCGTCTACGATTGTCATTATATCTTTTTCCATTTCTTCTGCTTTAATATCCATATAAATGTCCTCCCTTTAATATCCTATATATCCATTCTATAATATTTTACAAAATATTACAATACTTATTTTATTTTTTTTAATAAAAAATATTTTGCACCATATACACAATAATTTTTTATATAGTCATCAATAAATTTAATATCATTTATTTCTTTTACTTTTTCGTTTTTTGAATCATAATATCCTTTAAGTCTTAACTTATCATAAGCATAATCACCAAATATATAATCAAACTCAAAAAAATAGTCTGTTACTTTTTCTTTAAATTCACTTAAATTAAAACAATCTCTATCATTTTTGATAATTTCATATAAATAACCTTCAGTTTCTATTTTTTCCATCTTAATCCCTCAATAGTTATTATATCATACCTATTATTGAATTGGTAGGGAAAAAATAGAAGAGTCTCTTTCTAAGGCTGATAGATAGTAATTGGGAATACTACCTTGTATAACTTTTACAGTTAAGGGTATATCTGTACTAATTTTAGTAGAATCAGTAAATTGTGGCATAGTAATTCTCTCTTCAAGTTCAACATGAATAGAAACTTCCAAATAAATACTGTTTATGCCATAGGTATTGACTTTTGTATTTAAATTTGTCATTACATCACCAATAAAATTTAATTTAATTGGGAATACTGGTCCATTATTAGCAATAATCGAATTTGAAAATAAAGCTCCCATTGGCATTTCGCAAACTACACCTCTTTTAATGTCCTTAAATTTTAATCCTTTAAAGGTATTAGCTAATTCTAATTTATCAATATCCCCATTTTCTAATGCTACTAGCCTTTTTTGAATTCTTTCTGTTACTTTTTCTAATAAAATATTAACCTTTTTAGTTTTAAAGTCTATCATTTGAATTTCTTTTTGATCATTAAAAGTAGTCTCAAAAATATCATCATCTAATTGTTGCATAAATTCCTGTTTTAAAGATGAATTTATAGCGTAAACCCCAAATCTTTTAGCTTCAACTGTAGAATATCTTAATATAATTGGATTAACTTTCTTTCCTAACACATGAATTAATATTCCCGAAACTATTCCTGCTACTATCAACACCCAAATTATTATTTTAAGCCTTTTCATATTCTATAAATATGCAAAAACTAAACTCATATTTCTATTTTTCTTCTAATAGTTTTTGTAAATCCTGACATTTTTTTATATCCATTGCTTCTACATCTTTTAAGATATATGGTATATTTAATTTTTTATACTTTTCTATACCTAATGTCTGATATGGTAAAAGTTCCACTTTTTCAATATTTTTTAAACCTTTAATAAAATTTTTAAGTCCAAATACAAATTCTTCAGTATCATTAATTCCTGGGACAATCACAGTTCTTAACCACATTTTCTTATTTTTTATCTGACAATTATATAAAAATTTTAATGATATATCTAAATTACCTTTTGTTATATCAAAATACTGATTCTTAGTATAAGCCTTAATATCGAAAATAACTAAATCTACATAATCTAAAATATCATCACAATCTAGTCTTGAGCCGGCTGTATCGATAGCTGTATTAATTTTTTCTTGTTTACAAAGTTTTAAGCATTCCAATAAAAATTCTTTTTGATATAGTGGTTCTCCTCCAGAAAATGTTACTCCACCATCTTCTCCAAAATAGTTTCTATAACGCTTTATTTTTTCTACTAATTCTGTTGGAGTTAGCTCTACATTTCCTTTTTTTAAATCCCATGTTTCAGGGTTATGACAATATTTACATCGCAAGGGACAACCTTGTAAAAATACAACAAAACGAATTCCTGGACCATCTACAAGTCCCATTGTTTCAATTGAATTTATTTTGCCTTTTTTTACATTAGATTTTTTCATGAAAAGTCCTACTAATTACTTCTAATTGTTGTTCTTTACTTAAACGATTAAAATGAACTGCATACCCGCTTATACGAATAGTTAAGGTTGGATATTGTTCAGGATGTTCCATAGCATCAATTAGTGTCTGTCTATTTAAAACATTCACATTTAAATGTTGAGCTTTTTGTTTGAAGTAACCATCTATTAATGAAACTAAATTTTTAATTCTATCTTTTTCGTTATGACCCAAAGCTATTGGCGTAATAGAAAAAGTATTGGAAACACCATCTTCACAAACTTGAGCATATGGTATTTTAGCAACTGAGTTAAGTGATGCTAAGGCTCCTTGCTCATCTCGACCATGCATGGGATTAGCTCCTGGTGCAAAGGCTACTCCTGCTTTTCTACCATCTGGAGTGGCTCCTGTTTTTTTGCCATATACAACATTTGAAGTAATAGTCAAAATTGATAAAGTGTGCTTAGCATTCTTATATAATTTGTGTTTTCTTAATTTAGTAATAAAACTTTTAACTAAATCGATTCCAATAGCATCTACTCTATCATCATCATTACCATACTTTGGAAAATCACCTTCGATGACAAAATCAGTAGTAATACCTTCATCATTTCTTATTGGTTTAACTTTTGCATATTTAATTGCTGAAAGTGAATCTACAGCTACAGAAAATCCTGCTATACCAAAGGCCATTAAATGGTTGACATCTGTATCATGAAGAGCCATTTGTCCAGCTTCATAAGCATATTTATCATGCATAAAGTGAATTATATTCATAGCATCAACATAGGTTTTAGCAACTTTGTCTAGTACTTTATCATAATTTTTCATTACCGTATCATAATTTAATACTTCGTCATTTAATTTATCAATACCATCAACAATTATGCCACCTTTAATTTCATCTACTCCCCCATTTATTGAATATAAAAGTGCCTTAGCCAAATTACATCGTGCTCCAAAAAATTGCATATCTTTGCCTACACGCATTGCTGAAACACAACAAGCAATAGCATAATCATCTCCATAAATTGGTCTCATTACATCATCATTTTCATATTGAATTGAATCTGTTAAAATGGAAATTTTAGCACAATACTCTTTAAACTTTTTAGGTAACTTTTCTGACCATAAAATCGTTAAATTAGGTTCTGGAGCAGATCCTAAATTTATTAATGTATGTAAGTATCTAAATGAATTTTTAGTAATCAGTGGCACATTTTCATTTGTTAGTCCCCCAATAGATTCCGTTACCCAAGTGGGATCACCTGCGAATAATTCATTATAGTCTGGTGTACGTAAATGTCTCGCTAAACGAAGTTTTATAATAAATTGGTCAATTATTTCTTGAGCATCCTGTTCGGTAATAGTTCCTTCTGTTAAATCTCTTTCAAAATAAATATCTAAGAAAGTCGAAGTTCTCCCTAGACTCATAGCTGCTCCATTGTTTTCTTTTATCGCAGCTAGATAACCAAAATATAACCATTGAGTTGCTTCCTTAGCATTAGTAGCTGGTTTTGAAATATCAAAACCATATGAAGCAGCCATATTCTTTATATCTTCTAAGGCTTTAATTTGCATATTGACTTCTTCACGAAGTCTAATTACTGACTCATCAATTTCCTTTTTTTCTAATTCTAATAAATCATTTTTCTTATATTCTATTAAAAAATCAATTCCATAAAGAGAAATTCTTCGGTAATCACCAATAATTCTACCTCTTCCATAGGCATCTGGTAAACCTGTTAAAAGTCCAACATGACGTGCTTTTCTAATATCCGTAGTATAGGCATCAAAAACACCTTCATTATGTGTCTTTCTATATTGTGTAAATTTTTCTTCGACTTCTTTATCCCATTCATATCCATATGCCTTTAAAGATTCTTTAACCATTCTGATACCACCATAAGGATTAACAATTCTTTTTAGTGGTGCATCCGTTTGCAGTCCAAAAATAACTTCATTTTCTTTATCAATATAACCTGGTTTAAAACAATTAATACCTGAAACAGTTTTAGTATCTACATCTAAAATACCTTTATCTAATTCTTTTTGAAGTAACTTTCTACATTTATCCCAAACTTTTTTCGTTTTTGGAGTAACTCCCATTAAAAATGTATCATCACCTTCATATAAAGTATAATTATTTTTAATAAAATCTTCTACATTAATTTCATTTTTCCAAATGTTTCCTTTAAAATTTCTATAACTATCCATATCTTACTCTCTTTCTAAAATTTTATACAATAGACATTATACCATATAATTTTAAAAATTATCAAAATAAAAAAGACTGAAATTAATCACCCTATTTTTATTTGTAATTATTTTGTTTATTAACTAAAATTACATCTTCGCCTATTTTAGTTATATCCTTCCAAAAAATTATTATTTCTTCTTCTTTAGAGAAAGATAAGAATTTTCTATTATTTTCAATTACAAGAGATTCAATCGAACCCATTTCATTAACATTAACATCAATAATACTACCAACATTTTTGCCATCTAATACATTCACAATATTTTTACTTTGTAAATCTGAAAGCCGCATACTCCTCACCTAATAAATTATATGTAATTTACTTCAATACTTTCTTCAAAGAATTAATGGCTGATTTTTCTAATCTGGATACTTGAGCTTGACTAATGGCCAATTCTTCAGCTATTTCCATCTGCGTTTTACCAATTACAAATCTTTCATCTAATATAAATTGTTCTCTTTCACTTAAATTATCAATTGCCTCATTAAGAGCTAATTTAATTTCCATATCTTTACTATTACTTTTTTTATCTTCAATTTGATCACATAAATAGATTGTATCTCCACCGTCATTGTAAATTGCTTCAAACATACTAACTGGTTCTTTTAAAGAATCTAGAGCATGAACAATATCAAAGGTCGATACTTCTAATTCTTTGGCTATTTCTTCAATAGATGGTTCAACTCCATTTTTAGATAGATAATCTTCTTTATATTTTAGGGTTTTATAAGCAATATCTTTTAAAGAACGGCTTACTCTAATACTATTATTATCTCTTAGATATCTTCTTACTTCACCCAATATCATCGGAACAGCATAAGTTGAAAATCTAACTTCATGGGATAAATCAAAATTATCAATTGCTTTTAATAAGCCTATGCATCCTACTTGAAATAAATCATCCATATTATCACATCTGGAGGCAAAACGTTTAATAATACTTAAAACTAATTTTAAATTTCCATTTACTAAATCTTCTCTAGCAAAAGGATCTCCTTCCTTCATTTTTTTAAATAATTCTGTCATTTCATTATTAGTTAAAACTTTAATATTTGCTGTGTTCACACCACTTATTTCTACTTTGTGGCGTGCCATAAAAAATCTCCTTTCATACTGTTTATGGTATAAAAAGAGATTTTTTATTCATTTATCCAATTTTTATAAGTCTTATCTTCAATATTCTTTAGCAAGCTTTATCACTACTACAAACTACACTATTAATTTTTTTTATTCCCTTAATATAAATATTTTTTAATTCTTCTTTTTGCTTTTTATTTAACTTTTTATATGGATCTTCTTGTGAATCTACAGTAGAAACATGAATATCTACAATTTTTCCATCCTTAACAAAGACAACTGTTGGAAAATATAATCTTTTAATACTAGTATCGCCTAATCCTTCATAAACATTAGCTTTATCTCCTAGTAATTCTAAAATTTTATAGTATTGTTTTGTTCCTTCTTTAGAAGTTATTATTTTACCATCTTGTAAATATTTTTCATCTCTAATTTCTAAAGCATTATAATAATAAATATTTTCAAGTTCTGTTTCTTTAGCTGCTTCTAATAATACTTCAACTATATTTCTACACCATGGACATTGAGGAAATCCAAAATATAAAACGCCTGTTTTTCTTTCTAGAATATTAACACTTTCTTTTGCACTTACATATTTCACACCATTTTTTAAGTCAATATTTACATCAAAGTATTTTTTGTTCGCTGTCGGATTTATTTTTCCATTATATTTTTCATACTCTTGTTTAAATTGTTTTTCATCATTTGTAACATGTTCTCGTTTAACTGTTACAGCAGATATAATTACTATAACTACTAATATTGCAGAAATTATTATTTTTAATCTATTTTTTTCCATTTTACCACTCCTCTAAAATCTCTGTAAGCTTATTTAATAAATTTTCTTTATCTTTATTGGTTCTTTTTTTAGGTCCTTTTAAATGATGGTGTTTTCTAAGCAGTCTACTATTGTTTTTAATTTCCAGTAAATAATCCATATTTTGTTCAGTATACATATTACCATACTGATTCATACACAAAGCACCTTTACTAATTGTAATTGTAGCTACACCATAGTCTTGTGTCAAGACTAAATCATTTTTTTTAACTTCATTTTCGATAAATAAATCAACTGCATTAAAAGAAGAATCAATGATTTTAATAACTGCATAATCATCAGTAAAGACATGATTCATATCCATATATAAAATAATTTCTTTTTTATATTTTTTACATAATTCAATAATCTCTTTTATATTTGGAAAGGCATCTGCGTCTACTAATACTCTCATATGATATCATTAAACTCCTCTGGTATTTTTGTTGAAAAGACCATTACTTTTTTAAGAACTGGGTAAAATATTTCCAGCCTAGTAGCATGAAGATAAAGTCTCGAGAATTTATTATCTTTTAATCCATATTTATTATCACCTAATATTGGATGATTAATATGAGCCAGTTGGACTCTTATCTGATTTTTTCTTCCGGTTTCAATTTGAATATTTAAAAGGGAATATTTACTATTTTCCTTAATTACTTGATAATTTGTAATTGCTTCTTTAGAATTATTTTTTTTAGAAATACAAGTAAGATTAGTTTTAGTTTCAAAAAGATAGTTAACTAATCGTGCCTGTTTTTCTTTTAGTCTTCCAAGCACTACCGCTTTATATTCTCTCAATTTAACTAAATTATTCCAATTATCTTGTAATTGTTTTTGGATTTTTTGATTTTTAGCAAATAAAATTACTCCACTAGTATCTTTATCTAATCGATGTACTATAAAAACTTTCTGATATTTATTCTTTGTTTTTAAATATTCACTTACATAGTGATATAATGTATTTTCTTTTTCTTTAGAAGTTGCGATGGTTAAAAGACCACTGGGTTTATTAACCACAATTATATTATCATCTTCATATAAAATCTCAAATAATAAATTTCTTTGTTGTTTATTAAGAACTATGATTTCCATACCTTGCGATACTTTATAATTATATTGAGTAATGCAACTATTATTAATATAAATATTTTTATGAGTTAAGAGGGATTTTATTTTCTTTTTAGGCATATCTAAATTTTCATAGAGATACTGTAATAGTTCACTATCTTTATTAACTATTAATTTCATTATATCCCTCCCTTTTCTTACTTCTATAATCCAGTTAGTTATATAACTTTCTAAATTTGAACTCTTTTCTTTATTTCACTTTTATAAGTTTCTACTCCCGGTTGATTAAAGGGATTAACTTCAAATAAATAAGAACTAAAGACTGCTGAAAGCATTAAGAAAGCACTTAAATTACCAATATTTTTCATATCTATATTATCCATTGATATTACAATACTAGGTGTATTATCTTTTGCATGAGCTACACATACAGCTTCTCTAACTAAATGATTAACATTATTTAAAGACTGTTTTCCTATCTTTACATCTTTAGTATTTAAAACTTCGATGACTGTTTCAAATAAAATATTATTACCTTGTTGAATAAACTGACCTAAGGAATGTAAATCTCTAGTATTAACAGTTGATACTGGGAAAATACCTTTACCATCTTTTCCTTCAGATTCTCCAAATAATTGTTTAATCCACTCCGTATAGTAATATAATGAAGGTTCATAAACACTAAAGTTTTCAATATATTTTTTATTTTTAAATAGTTCTATTCTTAAACTAGCATAATGATAAGCATCATCAATTTGAGATAAGCCTAGTTTATATCCTTCTAATAAGCTATCTATATCTAAATTCATAACTGCTAAAGGTAGAAGATGAGCTGGTGTCATCAAACTGTATCTTCCACCAATATCAGTAGGAATAACAAATGAAGTATAACCTTCTTTGTTAGCTTCTTCCCTTAATTTTCCCTTATCTATATCAGTAGTGATAATTATTCGCTTTCTTAATTCTTCTTGTGAATATTTTTTCTGTAATTCTTCTTTTATAGCATTATAAATTAAATTAATTTCTAAGGTTGTTCCTGATTTACTAATCACATTAACAACAACATCTTTATCTTTTATATAATCAAAAACTTCTAATAAATATTTACTAGACAAGTCTGTTCCTAAGTAAATTACTTCTGGAGTTGATTTCTTTATATGGGAAAAAAACATATTCTTAATGGCATAACTAGCCATAAAAGATCCACCGATACCAATTACTATAAAAACATCACAATTATTTCGAATTTGCTTTGCTACAGTTTTTATCTTAGTCATAGACTCTTCGTTTATTACATTATTGAAAAACCCAGCCATTTCATTATTTTTTAGTGATTCTATAATTGTTTGTTTTTGAATAGAATCAATATTTACATGATAATTCATGTAGGTTGTAAAATCAAATTTTAACATTTTATTTACTCTCCTTTATAAATACTTGGACATAATAAGTATTTGCTTTACCGTCTAATTTAACTGTATTGTCTTTTTGTGGTTTATCATTTACAACTAATTTGTTTTTATCTCCAACTATAATTTCAATATTATATATAGATTCCTGATATTTATAGGTTATTTTAACATTGCGTAAATGTTTTGGCAATTTAGGATTAATCATTAATTTTTGACCATTTCTCTTAAGTCCTAAAATTTCTTCTATACCTACTCGATAAAACCAACCAGCTGAACCAGTATACCAAGTCCAACCACCACAACCTTCATATCCTTCTGCCGAATAGATGTCAGCCGCTATTACATAAGGCTCAACTTTATACTTCATAACATCATCTTTAGTTAAAGAACGGTTAATTGGATTAATCATTTGGAAATATTCATAAGCCTTATCAAAATTTCCAGTTTTAAGTAAAGCCATAATATACCAAGCTGTAGCGTGAGTATATTGTCCGCCATTTTCTCTAATACCTTTGGGATAATTCATAATGTATCCAGGATTATTCAAGGATTTATCAAATGGTGGATCAAGTAATTTTATAATATGATTGTCTTTATCAACTAAGTTATTTTCTACTGAGTTTAAGACAGTATTAATTTTATCGTTTGGAATTACTTCACTCAAAATGGCAAAACTTTGCGAAATAAGATCGATTTTACATTCACTATTTTGATAACTACCAAGTTTATCACCATTATCAAAATAAGCTCTTAAATAATAATCTTTATCCCAAGCATACTTATTTAAATTGTTCTTTAAGTCTTCATTAAATTGTTCATAATAATTATAATCTAAATCTTGTTTATTTTCTTTCATTATTCTCACAAAGTTATTAATTATATCATAAAGGAAAAATCCTAACCAAACACTTTCTCCTTTACCTTTAATACCAACTTTGTTCATTCCGTCGTTCCAATCTCCACCACCCATTAATGGTAAATGATGTTCACCTAAAGAATTCATAGCAAGTGATAAGGATAAAAAGATGTGTTCTAATAATGTCTTTTTAGTACTGCTGTATGTAAATATCATTCCTCTTTCGTTTTCGTGTTCTGTTAGAGTATCACCTTGAACAAATTCTACTTCTTCTTTTAAAATTGATATATCTTTAGTGATCTCTAAATAACGAATTGTTGCATAAACAAGCCATAAATAGTCATCTTTATACCTACCTCTTAAGCCAAAATGATTTTTTTCATGCCACCAATGTAAAACATCCCCCTCAATAAACTGATGTTTAGCATTTATTAAAATTTGTTCTTTAGTAAATTGTGGCATTACCATACATATATTCACTGCATCTTGTAATTGATCACGATAACCAAAAGCTCCACTTACTTGATAAAAACCAGATTTAGCCATAATTCTAGAAGATAATGTTTGATATAAATACCAACCATTTAGCATATAATCAAAACTAGAATCACCTGTTTTTACTTGAATATTAGTTAATCTTTCTTGCCAATATTTTTTTATTTCCGTTAAAGCATTCTTACTCTTTGTTATGGTAGCATACTTTGTAATTAAGTTATTTATTTCTTTTTCTTCTTTTGTTGCTCCTAGTAAAAAGACTATTTCTTTTTCTTCTTGCTTAGCCAATTCTACATCAATATGTATATCTTTGATTAAGATTTTATCGATAGTCGATTTTGTTATCTTTTCACTTGAAGATATAAAGACATTAACATCACTATAATCAATGCTATATACATTACGAAGTTTTAAATAGTTATCTAGTCCCATAAATTCACTTAGTATATGACGACTAGTTTTTTCTTCAAAATTTCCTAAAGTTGGATTCATCCAAAAGGAAATATCTAATTTTTGGGGTTTATCATTTTTATTACTAAGTTTTAATAAATATATCTTAACTGTATCATCTTTAGTAATAAACTCGGTTAAAGTTTGTTTTAGTGTATCTGTTTCACTTTCTAAAATTGAGTAACCAAAGCCATGAGTAACTTTTTCAGGATCAAAACGATTACCATTAACCGCAATACCTTCAGATTTATCATTCACAACCATTTCATTAGTCCAAGAACTAATTTTATATTCACTACTATTATAAGCATAAGTAAATCCACAGCCGTTATTTGTAATAATAGTTCCCATATTTCCATTACTAATAATATTACTCCATGGAGTTGGGGTATTTTTATTAGTAATAACATATTCATATCCATTATTTTTAAAACCACCATATGTATTATCAAATTTTAATTTTTCTTTGGTTGGAGATGGAATATTTAATTGAAGTATAGGTTTTTTATAATTACTAATTTTATTATTTTTTTGCAATTCTATAATAGCATCTTCTAAAGACATATTATTAACTACATTAAAACTAAGTCTTGGTACTACTCTTAATAATGACATTTCTTCTTCAGTAATATCACTAGCGTGAATTACGGAAACTATTCCAGGAGTATGATAAAAACTATTTAGAGTATAAATACGATATAATTCTTCTTCTATTTCTTTTTTAATAATTTTGGCATATTGATTATTTTCACTATTAATAATAATAACATCCACAAATATTGATTTATATTTAAAATATTCAAAAGCTTTTAAAATTTCAAATACAAATGATAAGTTGCTTATATCTTTAATATTAACCAAAATAATTGGTCTATCACCACTAATACCAAATCGCCATAAGCCATTTTGAGCCAAGGCATTTTGTCTAAGGATATCTTGTCTTTCTTTACTAACAGAAATTCTCGTAGTTTGATATAAGTAATTTAACATAATATTATATATCCTCATATCTTTTCCATCTAAGTGAAGATTTTTAGTATTAACAATATTCATAAGATTAGATAATTGAAATGCTTTTTCTATTTTTTCTTTAGAATCATAAGCGTTTAAAATATCTTTTATTTGTTCTTTACTTCTTCCAAATCCACAAATAAAATAAACTGTTACACTATCATTAGGCGCTATTTCTACCCTATTTCTTAAACTCATTATTGGTTCTAAAAGACAACCAGTTTTATTAGATAATTTTTGATATAAGGCAATTGGATCTTCAGTTGTATGATTTCTACCAATAAATGAATATTTATCTGTTTCATATGAATAACTATCAACAGGTCTTTCTATTAATAAACGATTAACCATATAATTATTAATACTATTGGTTCTAGACTTTCTAACCATTAATAAAGCAGCATTATCTGAATCATACTCACTTTCTAAAAACATATTATTGAATACTCGATGTGAAATATCATCTGGGTTTTCCGATAAAATAGGCTCTGTATAAGTAGTTAGTTCTAAAACTTGGAAATCATTACTATCATTTTTAAACGTAACCTTCCTAATTTCTGCATGATGATCTCTAGTTACAATAATTTCAGTTTTAGTAGTAATTAAGCCATCTTTTCTTAAATATTTAATTTTATCAGAAGCAAAAACCACTTGATATTGATCTGGTTTTATATTAATTGGAGCATAAGTATTAGACCATATTTTATTAGTATTTATATTTTTTATGTACATAAACATTCCATAATCTTGTTCTGTTATTTTACGATATCTATTTAACTGCAGAGTTCTATATCTAGAAAAACTTAAACCTCTATCGTTCATTAGGACACAATATTTTTTATTAGATAAAACACTAACTTCAGGCATATCAGATATATAATCAAATACTCGGATATCATTTTCTATGTTTTCTTTATTGTAATTATATTGTTTATATCGGGTCATTTTAATATCAATATCAGCTTTTACTTGAACTTTTTCTTTAAGTAAAATTTCAAAAGTTTTAATTTTTACATTATTATGAAAATATTTTTGCATAATATTATTTTCTAAATAATTGGTTAAGCCCATTAAAATCATACCTTGATGATGAGAAAAACAAGCTTTAACAACCCCTTTACTAGAATAATCATAGGCTTCATAAAATCCATATTTAAAAATCATATTTAATTTTCTAAACTTTAAAATATTTTCATATACATCATTTGGATATAAATTGATGGCCATTAAAGAAGAATACGGAGAAATAACGATACGACTATCTTTTTCTTCACGAGCTTTTAAATAAGGAACAGAAAAACTTTTATATTTATAATTTAGAGCATTATCTAATTCATCATAGGCAGATTCACTAACACCCCAAGGAAGTTTTTTATTAATTGATTCCATATAATCTTTTTGACAAACATAGGCAAAATTATAGGATTCATCTAATAATGTATTTTTATAATTTTTCATAAATAGTAAGGGCATGTAATATTCAAAAGCTGTTCCTGACCATGAAATTAAACCTTTTTGATGATTATGCGTAGTTAAAGATTTATCTAAACAGAACCAATGTTTACTAGGAATATCTCCTTTACATATAGCAACATAACTGGTTAAACGAGATTCACTAGCGAATTTATTATAATTATAAATAGATAACTTACCTTCTGTTTCATCATAACCAATACTTAACACATCGCGTTTTGTATATAATTTTTGAAAATTAGTATTATCAATCAATTTATCGCATAAGGCAATTAATTTTTCCTCATTAAATTGTTTTAAAAATCCTGATACTAAGATAAGAGCTGCGACTAAATTTCCAGAATCAATTGTGGAAATAAATCTCGGATTCATTACTTTTTTAGTTTTTATATCATACCAATTAAACAAATGTCCATTCCATTTTTCTAACGAAGAAATTGCATTTAAAATATTCTGTAAATACATTTTTGCCTTTTCATAATTAATAAATTTTAATTCGTAAGCTGAGACGATACTGATTAAAGAAAAGGCTATATCAGTTGGTGAAGTTCTATTATCAATTTTTTCTTCTCTATTTTCTTGATAATTATCAGGAATTAAAAAGTTATTTTCTTCTGTTAAATTTTCTTCAAAATAATGCCATGTATTTTTAGCTAAATGCTTAAGTTCTTCATTTTTTGGTTCAGATAAAGTCTCACTATTATCACTTAAATCTTTACTAACATAATAAACCAAAAATGGAACAAATAAGAAAAGTAACCCTATGACAATCATCGTAGTATTATTAATAAAAATACCAACTAAAAGTAACAATAATCCAATAATAAGATTAACTTTAAAATTTCTTAAATAATTAGACAAGGTCTTTTTAACCGTTTTTTCTACTTCTTCAGCTGTTATCCAATTTAATAAATTTCTGTGAGAAATAAATAAGCGATATAATGTTCTGAAAAAAGCATCCATATATAAATATGTATAATATGGAATTGTTGCAAAAACAATTATAGTTCTAAGTAGTAAAGATTTTCCTCCTGATAATAAATTTTTATAATATATAGTCATTAATTTTTTCTTCTTTGTATATAATTTATTTCTTATAAAATTAATAACTGGCATTGATATTATCAAAACGACAAAACCTAAAAACCAATATTTATATTTAGATATTGTTAAAGATAGAATAATAATTAACAATAACATTGGATATAAAAATAATCTAATAATATTATCTAATATTTTAAATCGTTCTAATAAATTCATTGGATTTTTAACTAAGTTACCTTCTTTATTTCTAAATTTAGGTAATAACATTCCAATAATTTGAACATCTCCTCTAGCCCATCTATGATGTCTAGTAATATCAGTCAAAAAGTTAGCTGGAAAATTCTCATACAATTCAATATCAGATACATAACCACATCTTAAATAATTACCTTCTAATAAATCATGACTTAAAATTAAATTATCAGGAAAAGCAGAATATAAAATTTGGTCAAATATTTCTAAATCATAAATTCCTTTACCAATAAAATTACCTTCTCCAAAACAATCTTGATTAACATTAGGAATTATAGAACTATACGTATCAAAGCCGCCTATTCCTGCAAAAATTTGAGAATAAATTGATTTATTAGTAGACTCTATATCAATACTAATTCGTGGTTGCATGATAGCATAGCCATTAACTACTTTTGTTTTTTCTTTATTTAGTATTGGTTTATTTAGGGGATGAGCCATACATCCAACTAAATTTAGAATTGAATTTAATACTAAATTACTATCAGTATCAAGAGTAATAACGTATTTAATTTTTTGGTTAAATTGAGATAAAGTATTTACATTAAAATATTTTTTTTCATCAGTCTTAGACATTTTACCTAGTAAAATACGATTAAATTGTAATAAAGCTCCTCGTTTACGTTCATAACCTAGATAACTATTTTCTTTTTCATTCCAAATACGTTTTCTATAAATAAAATAAAACAAATCTTTCTTATATTTTTTATTTAACGTAGCAGCATATTCTTCTCCAAATTTAGCTAATTCTTTATCAAAAGAACAAACTTGTTTATCACTACTAGTTACATCTCCCAATAACGTAAAATAAAGATTGTTACTTTTATTAAAAATATAAAAAGTCTCTAATTTATTAAATACTTCTTTAATTTTATCAATATCTTTAATAATAGTTGGAATTACTACCATAGTAGCAGATTCTTCGGGAATCTTTTTGGTATAATCCATTTTGAATAAAGGTTTAGGTCTACAAAATATAGAGAATAATTGGGAAATGATTTGCATTGACAATTGGAATACAGGTATTAATAAAATAATAAATCCAATAATTTTATATTCTATAAAATATTGAGATAACAAAAAGCACACTAAAATGGAGCAAAAAATTATGCTCAATAGATATAAATTAAACCTTAATTTATTACTTGACGGTTTGAATAATTGAAAACCAATATGATAATTTTCATGATAGGCATTATCCATTAGTCTTTCCAAATATTTAATTTCGTTTAATTTAGCTTTTTTGGATAATTTTTTTATTTGCGCACGATATAACATTTTAGTTTCTTTAGTCATTTTATTATAAAGACTATCTTCCATTAAATATTTTTCACACTTACTAATACCTTCATATAAATCTTCTATATTTAAATCTAAGAAATATTTTAAATTATTAAAAATATTAGAAATTAATAAATTAGTATCAGCTCTTCGTTGATATTCATCATTTAGTACTTCTTTTAAACTAATTCCTTTATCTTCTAATAATAAATTTAGTTCTTTAAAAAACTTATTAGATTTTGTTCCTAATTCTTTTAATTGATTATTAATTTCAAAAATATAATTACTGTTTTCATTAAATTCAATGCCATTTTTTATAAAGAAATCAATATCAACATTAACTTGATCTGATATTTCTGAAATAACTTTTTTAATTTTGTCCTTAGCTTGTAATTCTAAATAACACTCTCTACAAAGAATATTTAATTTAGATACATACATAAATAATAATAATGCGGGAATTAAATAAATTTCATCATATAAAAAAAACATATTTTTATTTTTTTGATATTTGTTTAACTCTTTAATAATTTTCTTGTTATCTATATTATATTCATTATCTTCCACTATTTTTTTTATAATAGGAAAAATTCTATTACTCTTTTTTAAATTTTTTGATAATTCTTTTTTCTGATCAATAATGATATTTTTATGCTCTATAATTAAATAATAATTATCAATTAACCATTCATTAGTAATACCAACATATTCTAGTGATTTTGTCTTATCAACTAGATAATTATAGTACTCACTAATTTCTGAATAATCTAATAAAAATTTTTTAATATATTTATGCATATTATCATTCTCCTATTCATTTATAGTATACCATGAATAAGTTGATATTAAAAGTAAAACTCAAAGAAAAAAACCTCATATTGAGGTTTAAATTATAATATGGCGGAGTGGGAGGGATTTGAACCCTCGCAGCAGTTACCCACTCTACATCCTTAGCAGGGACGCCTCTTCAGCCTCTTGAGTACCACTC
The DNA here is from genome assembly GCA_947631155.1 of uncultured Bacilli bacterium. Classification (GTDB taxonomy): domain Bacteria; phylum Bacillota_I; class Bacilli_A; order RF39; family UBA660; genus UMGS995. The sequence continues at coordinate 324 of CANRKG010000020.1, read as the reverse complement.
CGATTGCAACTATAATATTACATTAAATTAATGTAGTTGTCAATATTTTTTCAAATAAAAAACTCCATACGGAGAACATTTAAGATTGGTGACCAGTACGGAATTCGAATCCGTGAATGCTGCCGTGAAAGGGCAGTGTGTTAAGCCACTTCACCAACTGGCCAAATTATGGCGCCTCAACTAGGACTTGAACCTAGGACCCCTTGATTAACAGTCAAGTGCTCTAACCAACTGAGCTATTGAGGCAATTATTAATGGTGGACCTGACAGGACTTGAACCTGTGACCCCACGCTTATCAAGCGTGTGCTCTAACCAACTGAGCT
>CANRKG010000019.1 GCA_947631155.1 uncultured Bacilli bacterium | reverse complement strand
TATGGAATTCATAAATATACTATTAAAGTTTTTGATAATAATAATAACGTTATAAAAGAAGAAAGTAGAAGTTTTGAGATTGTAAAACCAGTTGCTGCTATAAATATAGAAACACCAATTAATAATTCAAAAGTATCTAAATCTTTAGAATTAGCAGGATGGGTAATGAGTAATTCTAGTAATATTAGTATTCATTTATTAAAAGATGGAAAAGATGATTTAGGTGTAATAGAACGTACTTCTAACAGAAAAGATGTCATTGGTTCAGTAAAAGGATATGGGGATATAAATACAAATCCAAATCAGGGATTTAGTAAAACTTTTGATTTGAGTGGATATAATGATGGAACTATTACATTAACTATTGATGTTAGGGATAATAAAGGTGACTCTTTAAACAAACAGAGTATTACTGTTAAATTAGAAAAATATAAAATTACTATTAATTCTATTTCACCAAAAGAAAATACAACTTTTGATAATATTATAACCGGTAATGGTACTATTAATGTGGATGATGCTCCTAATGTTACATTTAACGCAACTATTGATGGTGAAACTATGCAATCAACTTTTGATGGTACTAATTATAGTTTTTCATACGATAAAGTTTATGATAAATTAGACGGTAATCATTTGATAAAATTAAATGTTGTATCTAATGGAGAAACTATTATGACGAAAGATATAAGTGTTAAAGTTAAGAAAAGTTATGTAGGTACTGTTGTTATTGATTATATAGATTATAAAAATGTTGCAAGTCCAGTAGAAGTTATTAAGAATGATGGGGTGTTAAATGTTTTAGGTTGGGTATTGACTAATGATTCTAAAACAGATGTAAATAAAGAGTTAAAAGTATTTATTGATGGGAAAGAACGAAGTGAAACAATTAGTCGAAGTGAGGGAGATTATCTTTATGAAGATACATCTGCTGCTCCTCATTATATTGACCCATATACATTAGTAAAGGGAAAAGATATGGGAAGGAATCCAATTTTTACTGTTGATATTAGTGGTATAAATAATGGTAATCATACACTTACTATTGAAATTTATAATCATTTAGGAGAAAAGATTGGATCGGCTACTAGAGATTTCCAATTATATAGTGGTTATTCTAGAGGAATAGATGTTTCTAAATATCAAAGAAATATTAATTGGAATATAGTTAAAAATAGTGGAATTGATTTTGTTATGATTAGATCAGGATATACTGGATATGGTTTTAGTGAAAATCCTAAGACGGTTACAGATACAGAGTTTCAAAGTCATATCACGGGTGCATATAAAGCAGGTTTAAAAGTTGGAGTTTATTACTTTACTCAAGCTATTAGTTATAACGAGGGAGTTATAGAAGCTAATTATTTATTTAATAATGTTTTGAGTTTTGCATACAATGGTGTAAAAGGTATCGACATGTTAGATAAGAGTATACCAATTGCCATTGATGTAGAAACATCTAGTTGTAATGCTGATGGAGCATGTCCTGGACGTGCTGATTTATTAAATTTGCAACAAAGAACTGATGCGGTTAGAGGCTTTGTTGATACTGTTAAAAGTAAAGGTTATAAAGTAATGATTTATGCTTCTACTTCTTGGCTTCAAGGTTCTGGTAGAAAGATAGATCTTAACCAAATAAATGAAGATGATATTTGGCTTGCTGATTGGACTACACATTCGCCTGATGTAAGGCCTAATTATTCTGGCAAATATACTTTTTGGCAATGGGCTGTAGGCGGACGTGGAAGCATTCCTACCGTTCCTGGAATTGAATCTGGGGATGCAGATGGCAATGGTATTCCTGATGTAGATTTAGATATTAGATATGATTAAACAAATATTAATCTGACTTCAATTAAAGAAGATCAGATTTTTAATTGCTAATTATATAATGACTTTTTTATAAAATTTTGATAGAATATTAATAAAGAGATATTTAAAAGTATTTAGGAGGAAGTTAATGAGTAATAATAGGAAAACTATTGTTTTTTTCAATGGCTTTTATCTTCCGCATTTAGGTGGGGTTGAAAGATACACAAGTAAGTTAGTTGAAGAGCTTAAAAACAATTATAACATTATAATTGTTACTAGTAATTATAATAATTATGAAAATTATGAAATAGACGATGATATAAAAATATATCATTTGCCTGTTTATAGTTTGTTTAAATCGAGATATCCATTGTTAAAAAAGAATAAAGAATATAGAGATTTAGTTCAAAAGATAAAGGTAGAAAGAATCGACATTATAATATGTAATACTAGATTTTATCAGACTAGTTTGTTGGGCGCGAAAATTTCTAATGATAAGAACTGCCCTTTAATATTTATTGATCATTCTAGTAATCATGTTAGTATTGGAAATAAGTTGTTAGATAACATAGGAGCTGTATATGAACATTATCTTACTAATAAGATAAAAAAGTATAAACCAAAATTTTATGGAGTCTCAAAAAAATGTAATGAATGGTTAAAACATTTTGATATAGAAGCATCAGGCGTTTTCTATAATTCAATAGATGGAAATGTTTTTAAGGAGTATTATAAAGAGCATAATGATAGTAAAGATATTGTAATTAGTTATATTGGTAGACTTATACCAGAAAAAGGAGTTTATAATTTATTGGATGCTTTTACTTCTGTTAGTTTAGATTATGATAATATTAAGCTCATTATCGCAGGAGATGGACCTATATTAGATGATCTTAAAAAGAAGTATAATGAGAATAATATAACTTTTCTTGGTAAAATAGATTATGATGAGGTTATGAAGTTGTGTGTTAAAACAGATATTTTTGTTCATCCATCAATGTATCCAGAGGGACTGCCTACTTCTATTTTAGAAGCTGGTATTATGAAATGTGCTGTTATTGCAACTGATAGAGGTGGTACGTGTGAAGTTATTACTTCGGATGATATTGGATTAATTGTAGAAGAAAATGTAGAAGATTTAATCAAAAAATTAAGATATTTACTAGATAATCCAAAAAAAGTAGATAAATTAAAAGAAAATATTCACAAGAGAATTATGGAAAGTTTTACTTGGAAACAAACTGCAAAAACTGTTATAAAGGAGATTGAAAAATATGGAAAGTAAAAAAATAAAAGTTTGTATAATTGGTGGAGGCAATATTTCTAATACTAGACATATACCTGCTTTATGTAGATTGAAAAATGTAGAAATATTTGGTGTTATTGGTTCTTCTCAGGAAAGAATTGATTATACTTGTAAAAAGCATAATATAAAAAATTCTTTACTTGTTAATGATCCTAAAAATGATATTAATAAGGTTAAAGCATGTGAATGGTTTAGAAAAGTTGATGCTGTTGTTATTGGAACACCTCCTCAACAGCATTATCCTTTAGCTAAGATGGCCTTATTATTGAAAAAGGATGTTTTAGTTGAAAAGCCTATGACTATGAATATTAAAGAAGCTGATGAATTAATTAGTCTTGCTAAGAAAAATAAATTGATTTTTAATGTTGTTCATAATTTTAATTTTACTTCTGGTATGAAAAAGATTAATAAAATAATTGAGAAAAATAAAGGAAAATACGGGGATATTGTTTCTATTACAGAAGTTCAGTTTACTAATAGAGATAGAAGACTTCCTAAATGGTATAATGAACTTCCACTTGGTTTATTTTACGATGAGGCTGCACATTTTATATATTTGTTAAAGCGTCATGGTGGACAATTAAAAATAGAGTCCGCACATGCAATTTATAATAATGATAAAAAAGATGCAACTCCTAGAATAATGAATGTTGATGCAATGGCTGGAAAAGTTCCTGTTCATATGTTTTTAAATTTCAATTCTCCAGTTTGTGAATGGAATTATGTAATTAATTTTGAAAAAAGAATAATTAACTATGATTTATTTAGAGATATAGTAGTTGATTTACCTACAGATAATGAACATTATGCTACTGATATATTGAAAAATGATATATCTAGAACTTTTCAGTATTGGTGGTCTTTTATAAAAAATGGTTTTAAGATGATTACAGGTAATTTGTTATATGGACATGAGGATATATTAGAGAAATTTATTAATGCAGTAAAAACAAGAGAAGTGGATGAATATATGTCTGGTGAGGTTGGCAGGAGTACAGTAGAATCAATGAATGAAATAGTAGAAAAGGTGAATAGGAGAAAATGAATTGGTTTTATTTAGTATTATATATAATTTTCTCTGTTAGTGGTTCTACTTTATTAAAGTTTGGGTCTTCTGAATCTATTAAGTCTTTAATTACTTTACCATTTATAAATATGAGTATTTCTGGATTTACTATTTTAGGATTTTTCTTTTATGGTTTAAGTTTCGTATTTTACACTATACTTTTAAGTAAATTTGAATTATCATTTATTTCTCCAGTTACAGTTGGTTTGGTTTATGTTTTATTAATGATTACTGCTTTTGTATTTTTTAAAGAACAAATTACTGGTTTTAAATTATTAGGATCTTCTTTGATTTTAATAGGTGTTTTACTTATGATAGTAAAAAATTAAAATTGGTTGGCTATTAGAACTTTAATTTTTAATAGTCTCTTTTTATAATTTAATATTTGTATTATAATATTATTGATATAGGGTAGTTATTTATATGATAGGAGTTGAGTATAATATGAAAAATAAATTTATTATATGTATAGTTAGTGTTATTTTAGCTGTGTTAACTATAATTACTTCTACTTTATTTTATATATCAAAGGATAGAATTAATTTTTCTATTACTGCTGATAATGGGGATGTTTATATTACCTGTATTACAATAGGTGGCTCTGAATATAATTTATCGGATTTTGCTTCTAATTATGAATTAAAACTTAATAAGGAAAACAATTTAGTTTTAAAAGAAGGTAAAATTATTGATTTTTCAATTACAAAATTACATGATGTTAGAATAATATTTAATAAAAATAAAAGTAATGGTATAGCGAAAATATCCTATAATAAAAATATAAAAGAAATTGATTTGGAAAAGAATAATGTTAATTATTATTTTCAGGGGGTTTCTTTAATAAAACTCTTGAAAAATAAATTAGATAATTTAAATAGTTTAATTATTTTACTGTTTAGTTTATGTATATTAACATTTATTTATTCTAATATTATAGCATTTGGTAGTAGATTTTTAAGAAAAGTTCAACAAAATTATGAATTGAAAATATCTAATATTATTTTATGTTTTATAATTTATTCTGTAATAAACTATATATGTATGTTGCCTATAATGTATAAATTAGAGGTATGGTATTTTCTAATTATAATGATACAATTGATATTTGTTGCTTGGTACTTTAGAAGTCATATTAAAGATCATTTACAAAATATATTTGTATTTTTTGCTATTATACTATGTTCTAATATGGCAATATTGATTATGCCTTTTCATGTACCGGATGAGTTTTCTCATTATTTTAAAGCTTATAGTATTTTTAATAAACAGGATTTGATTGGAAAATATTCGATTAAAATATATGATTCAACATATAATAGTATTTATAAGTATAATAATGATTTAGCAAATTCAGAACATAAGATAAGTATGAGAGAGTATTTTGCTGATTTTTCTGTTCGTGGTGTTGGTTTAAAAAGAATAAGTCAAAAGTTTCCTGCTACAATTAATCTTAATTCTTTTGCTTATATTCCTAGTGCTATTGCAATTAAGGTAGTACTTATTTTAAAATTACCATTTATTTGGACTATGTTGTTAGCAAGGTTAGTAAATGCATTAATATTTGTTTTACTCGGCTATCTTGCGCTAAAAATAATTCCTTACTTTAAAAAAATATTATTTTTAGTAATGCTATTTCCTATTACTATTCAACAAGTTACGGGTGTAAATCAAGATTCTTTAACTTTAAGTATTATATTTATTTATATTGCATATATTTTAAATCAGATATATGGAAGTAATAAAAAAATTTCTAAGAAATCAATTATATTAATTCTTGTTTTGAGTGTTTGTTTAGGTATGTGTAAGCCTGCATATTTTTCATTAGCGTTGCTTACTATATTAATACCGAAAGAAAAGTTTAACTCTGTTAAAGAAAAATATTTAGTAAGAAGTGTACCTTTTATTTTATGCTTTGGAGTTAGTGCTACTAAATTTTTTGGTGTTAATGGAGGATCACCGATTTTAAAAGATGCTGTTACGTTTAATTATGCATTACATAATCCTATGTTTATAATTGAATTGGTATTTAATACTATTTATAATAGAATTTCAATTGATTTTATTGAGGGACAATTGAATACATTTGGATGGTTAAATGTATCTTATAAGTATTTATTAAGTTTTATTTTCCCATATTTATATTTGAGTGTTTTGTTATTCGATAGTAGTGAAACTAAAAAAATAAAAGTGAAAGAACGTTTAATTTTAGGTGTTATTTCTATTATTATTTGTGGTGTTGTGTATGCTTCAGGACTTTTTAGTTTTGGCTCTACGACAATAAATTCTGATATTATAGGTGGATTGCAACCAAGATATTTTATACCAGCTGTTTTATTATCGTGTTTTGCGATTTCTAATGATTTTATAGTATTTAAAATAAAAAACAAAAATACATTAGCCGTTGGTTTAGTAATTGTCATGTTTGCTGTTGTGTTTAGTACTATTATATATGGATTCTATATTTAAAATAAAATCAAATAATTATATTTGTGATTGATTTGTGAGATAGTTTATTGCAGGAGATGATTGATTATGAAAAGGAAAATATTTAATAATTTTATGTTAATTATTGTTATATTGCTTTTTGTTTCTGTATTATATATTCCTGATAACAAAAATTTTGTAATTAAAAATAAGGAATATAAAAATTCCAATGTATTAGAAAATATTGTGGAAACTGGAGAAGTAAAAATGGTAAATTTACTATTAATATAAAAAATATTAATAAAAATGTTAATAATATTGATATTCCTGTTTGGACTGTTTCTAATGGTCAGGATGACATAATATCATATAAAGTTAAACCTAAATTACAAGATGATGGTACTTATGTTGCTAGTGTAGATGTATTATTAAAAGATCATTATGTAGAAACTGGTGATTATTGTATTTATGCTTATTTTAATCATGATAATAAAAATATTGAAGTTAAAGCAGTTACTAAAAAGATAGATCAAGTTAAATTAGGTGATTTATCTATAAATAAAATTAATAATGATGAAGAAGTAAGTATTACTTTAAATGAATCTGATTATCAGGATAATACCATAAAGTTTGCAGTTTGGTCTGTAGAAAGAGATCAAGACGATATAGCTTGGTATGAAGCTGAAAAGGTAGGAGATAGTTCTACTTATACAGTACAATTGAAAAACCATAAATCTTTTGGTAAGTATATTGTTCATGTTTATTCATTTGATATTAAGGGAAGAGGCACATGTTTATTTGGTAAAGATTTTACTATAGATTTACCTCTAGTGGAATTTAGTAATTTTAATTATGATTCTAGTACTAATGTAATGGATTTAGAAATTAAATTTAATACTTCGCTTGATATTTCAAAGGTAGAGATGCCTACGTGGTCTAGTAATAATGGTCAAGATGATATTATATGGTATAATGCTAAAAAGGATATTAATAGTGTTCCTTACTTTGATGTACCGGTTAGTGACTTTAAAGTATCTGGTAATTATTATGTTGATTCTTATGGCAGTAAAGGATGGATAGAAGGAACTACTTTCGACATATCTCCTATAGAATTTAATACTAGTATAACTGATATTGATTCTACTGATGAGGCTGGAGATGGAATATACAAAGTTACTATTAATATGATTAATCCAAATTTAGGTATATCTAAAGTTCAAGTTCCTGTTTGGTCTACTTCTAATCAAAGTGATATTAAATGGTATAATGCTACTTTAGAAAATGGTAGTTATGTAGTATATGTTAATCCTAAGTATCATAAATATAATAGTGGTAATTATCATACTCATGTTTATGTAACAGGTAAAAATGGTGTTTCTGCTGCTGTTGCTAAAGAAGTTGTGCTATAAATTTAAAGATAAGTGCTAGAGTTGAAAATAATGATAGAGCAAATACTACAGTGCGTATCTATAATACTTCACCTAGTATTAACAAAGTTGAACTTCCTACTTGGTCGGAAACTAATGGTATAGATGATGTGGTTTGGTATCAAGGTAAAAAACAAAGTGATGGAAGTTATCTAGTTGTAGTTAAAGCTTCTGATCATCCACCGTTTGATTCAAATAATGAGTCTAAGCTTGCATCTGATATTTATGTAAATGGTGATCGTAAAGAATCTAAAGGTTTTTTGGAGTTTATTGTTAAAAGAGTTCTTTTTGATATTCCAGATAAGTATAGATATTCTCAGAAAGACTCTAGATGGGGTAATTTTCCTTATGGACTTGGAACTTTGGCTAGTACTGGATGTATGCCAACTGCAATTGCTATGGCATTATCTGCAATATATGATAGAAATATTTATCCTTATGAAGTAGCTAATTATTTATATAATGAAACAAATGAATATAATAAAATTGTCCCTGGATCAACTGGACTTTCCGTTGTTTATGCTGCTTCTTATTACGGAGTTTCTTATAAAGGATTAGGTTCATTAGAAGATGTAAGAAAAGCTTTGAAAAATGGTCAAATTGTTATTGGAGCACTTACATATGAGTCGTTAGGATTTGGTGCTTTTGGTTATACTCATGCGGTTGTAATTTATGGATATGATGGTCTTGATCGTACTAATGTTATTGATCCACTTAACTTTGTAAAAAATGGTGTTTATAGTGTTGAGTCTCTATTTAATCAACGCAGTAGAGATCCTGATGACACTAAAGTTGGAGGAGTATCATTTCATGCACTTTATTAAAAAGGGGATTCCCCTTTTTTCTTTTAAAAGAATTGTTATTTTGTGTATATGTATGTTATAATTTAAAAGAAGGTTAATTAATAAGAGGTGTATTATGTCAAAAAATATAGACCATGCTATTAAGGTAGATAATGTAACAAAAAAATTTAAAATTTATTATGATAAAGCTAATACATTAAAAGAAAGATTAGTTTTTTGGAAAAATAAAAATAACTCTGAAGAAAGGACAGTACTTAAAAATATTGATTTAGAAATAGAAAAAGGTGAAACTGTTGCTTTGATTGGAGTTAATGGTAGTGGAAAAAGTACGCTATTAAAACTTATGACTAAAATAATTTATCCTACACATGGTAAAATTGTAACTTATGGTAAGCTTACTTCTCTTTTGGAACTTGGTGCTGGATTTCATGATGACTTTACCGGGCGAGAAAACATCTATTTTAATGCGTCTATTTTTGGACTTACACATAGTGAAATAGATGATAGAATAGATGATATTATAGAATTTTCTGAGCTTAAAGATTTTATTGATAATCCAGTGCGCACTTACTCATCAGGAATGTACATGCGTCTTGCTTTTTCAGTTGCAATAAATGTAGACGCTGATATACTTTTAATTGATGAAATACTTGCAGTGGGAGACCAGCATTTTCAAGATAAATGTTTTAGTAAATTAAAAGAACTACGTGATAGTGATAAAACTATAGTTATAGTTAGTCATAGCCTTGATTCCGTTAGAAAACTATGTACTCGAGGTATATGGATTAATAACGGACAAGTTAGAATGGATGGAAATATAAATGAAGTTATTGATGAATACTTGAAGGAGTGTAAGTAGCATGAATTTAATTAATAATTTATATCAATATAGAGAGCTTTTAAAAAGTAATGTAAAAAAAGAAATTAGAGGTAAATATAAAGGATCTTTTCTTGGTATTTTGTGGTCTTTTATAAATCCTTTATTACAGGTTGCGGTGTATGCCATTGTATTTCCATATATAATGAGAATTCAGACAGATAATTATTTAATATACTTAATTATTGGTATTATACCTTGGACTTTTTTTACTACCGTCTTAAATCAAGGTATGATTACTGTTAGAATGAACGCAGGTATTATTAAAAAAGTTTATTTTCCAAGGGAGATACTTCCTATTTCAGTAGCTTTAAGTGGTTTAATTAATTTTTTTATTAGTTGTATTATTATAATTTTATTTTGTCTATTTGGTGGGGTAGGAGTTACTTGGCATATCATATTTTTACCTTTGATTGCCTTTTTACAATTCTTTTTAACACTTGGTATTATATTTGCTTTTAGTGCGATTAATATTTATATAAAAGATTGTGAATATATAATTAATTTCTTTACTAATATGTTATTTTATGCAACGCCAATACTTTATCAAACTACATTATTTCCTGAAAAAATTAGATGGATACTATATTTAAATCCACTTACAGAATTAATAGAGGCTTATCGTGATATATTTTTATACCATCAAATTCCTGGATTTGATGCAATGATTTACTTAATAATTATAACGGTGATAGTATTCTTTATTGGGCTTTTGATATTTAGAAAACTTGAGAAAGGTTTTGCAGAGGAGGTTTAGGTATGAAAGAAAAGTATAAAATTGTAGAAAAAAATATATGTGGTATTAATAATCCGCGTCTTGTATTAAAAATAAAAACAGATATTTTAGATATTAAAATAAAGGTGTTATCTGATTCCAAAAAAATAGAATATGAATTATTACAACTTGATAAAGATACTGTGATGATAACAGCTGATTTAGGAAAAGATGATAAAGTTATAGAAGTATATGATAAAGAAAAAAAAGAACTTATCTTACAATTAAAAAACAGATTAATTAGTAGAGTATTTGATAAAGTTTTTAGTTTTATCAAAAAAGTATGTGCTAGAATAAGAGTTGTTTTTTATGTTTTAGGAAGAGGTACTAAGTTTTTGTGGAGAGAGTATCATTTTTTGGTTCCTATTAGTTTGTGGGGGAAATATTTTATGGATTTTATTCATAAAGCAACTGGAAGTGGTGCTAAATTTTATAATCCTTTTTATGTAGATGATTATAATAAATGGCTTAAGGAAAATGAAAGAAAAGTTGAATATCAAAAGTTAAAATATAATCCTAAAATATCTATAGTTATACCTGTTTATAATGCAACTAGCAAAGTATTAAGCGAATGCATTGATTCTATTTTAAATCAAAAATATAGTAATTTTGAGATTTGCCTTGCTGATGATAAGTCTACGAATAAGAGTACTATAGAAACTTTAAAAGAATATGAAAAAAAAGATAAACGTATAAAAATAGTTTATAGAAAAAAGAATGGTCATATTTCAAAAGCAACTAATAGTGCAATTGAAATGGCAACTGGTGAATTTATTGGGTTTATGGATAATGATGATTTACTTACAGAAGATGCTTTATATCAAGTTGTTAAAGTACTTAATGAAGATAAAAGTTTAGATTTAATCTATAGTGATGAAGATAAGTTAGATATAAATGGTAAGTTTAGAGATCCTCATTTTAAGCCTGACTTTTCTCCTGATACTTTGCTTAGTCTAAATTATGTTTGTCATTTCGTTGTTGTAAGAAAAAAAATAGTAGACCAAGTAGGTGGTCTTGATAGTAGATTTGACGGTTCCCAAGATTATGATTTTCTTTTAAGGGTAACAGAGAATACTAATAGTATATATCATATTCCTTTAGTTTTATATCATTGGAGAATGGTTGAAGGATCTACTGCATTATCTGGTGATAACAAAGAATATGCCAGTGATAAAGGTAAATTAGCGATTGAAGAAGCATTAAAAAGGCGCGCTATAAAAGGTGAAGTAGAAAAAGATAAAGTAAGCACTTATTATAAAGTTAGATATTTATATGATAAAGAGCCTCTTATTTCTATTATTATTCCTACAAGGGATTATGTCGATATATTAAAAAAATGTATAGATTCAATATATGAAAAAACTACCTATAAAAATTTTGAAATAATAGTTGCTAATAATGATAGTAAAGAAGAAGAAACTTTAAAATTTTTTAAGGAGTACAAGAAAAAATATAAAAATTTTAAAGTTGTAGATTGTATAATGGACTTTAATTATTCTAAGATAAATAATATTGCAGTTAGTAAATCTAAAGGTGAATATATAGTTCTTTTAAATAATGATACTGAAATTATTACAGAAGATTGGCTTAGCATAATGGTAGGATATGCAATGCAAGAACATATTGGTACCGTTGGTGCTAAACTTTTATATCCTGATTATACTGTTCAACATGCTGGGGTTATTTTAGGACTTGGTGGAGTTGCATCTCATGCATACATTGGATCTCCTCGTGATGATATTGGAATGTATGGTCGTCTTCGTGTACCATATAATTATAGCGCAAATACAGCAGCTTGTATGATGATTAAAAAAAGTAAATTTTTGGAAGTAGGCGGACTTGAAGAAGATTTAATGGTTGCTTATAATGATATAGATTTTAATATTAAAATATTAGAAAAAGGATATTATAATGTGTTTTTACCACAAGTTGAACTTATGCACTATGAATCTAAATCTCGTGGTTTAGATACTACTGGAGAGAAATATAAAAGATTTAAAATTGAATCTAAGTACATGTTTGATAAATGGGATAATATTTTAAATAATGATAGATTTTATAATCCTAATTTTAGTAAAAAAGGTTGGTTTATGTTAGATAGAAAAAACAAAGATTAATGGATGTTTGCTTATAATATTAATTTTGGGCAGTGGAATTATTTAATATGATTTTTATCTATATTTCATGATATGTAATAATGTAGGAGGAAGTATGAAAAAATCTAAAGTGTTAATTGTTATACCTGCTTATAACGAAGCAGAAAACATTGAAAAAGTGTTAAAAGAATTAAAAAAGGATGCATCTTTTGCTGATGTTTTAGTAATTAATGATTGTTCGACTGATAATACAGAAGAGATTGTTTTAAGAAATGGTGTCAAATGTATTACAGGTGTTTTTAATTTAAGATATGCATGGGCTGTTCAAACTGGAATTAAATATGCTTATCAGAATGATTATGATTATGTTATTCCATTTGATGCAGATGGACAACATATCGCAAAGGAAGCTTCTAAGTTACTTGACGTGGCAGAAAAAGGAAAATATGATATTGTTATAGGATCTAGATATATAAAAGATATGGGGTATCCTTGTCCTTTCTTTAGAAGAATTGGTACAAAATTATTTGAAAAAATGATTTACTTATTTTGTAGGAAAAGGATAGCCGATCCTTTAAGTGGTTTTCAATGTTTGAACAGAAAAGTTATTAAGAGATATGCTAAGATGGGAAATTATCCTGAATTTCCTGATGCTAATTTAGTAACTGAAATGTTAAGACTTGGATATACCTTTAAAGAAGTACCTGTTAAAATGAGACTTAGACAAGCAGGAGAAAGTATGCACGGTGGTATTATTAAACCTATTAAGTATATGGTTAATATGTTTTATACAATAGTGTTTATAATCATACAAAATCCTAGAAGGAAAAAGAAGGAGGATTTATAATGAAAAATATATATTTTATAATAGTATCAGTAATTTCTTTTATTTATATTGTACATGAAGTACGTAAAAAGAAGTTTTCTATTAAAGAAAGTTTTTGGTGGATTGTTGCTGCTATTATTATGATAGCTCTTTCTATATTTCCTTATTCAATAGATAAATTTGCAAAGCTTTTAAATATAGCTTATCCACCAGCACTTTTATTTATACTTTGTATATTGTTTCTATTATTTATTACATTTAGAAATAGTAAAAGAATTTCAGAACAACAAGAAAAAATAATTGAACTTGCACAAGAACTTGCAATACTAAGAGATAAAAATAAGAAGTAGGTAGTTTATTGTGAGATGTGTTTTAACTATGATTTATGTTGCCTTAAATACTAGTTGTGTTTCTTTTTTTAACTTGGAGGCAATTGACTTTCATTAAATTTAAAAAGCGATATAAATTTTAATATAAATTTATTACTGCTTTAGGATTTGATTTTATTTGTGTAGTTTTCTTTTATGTCAAAAGTTGCTTTCAATATATGAGTTTTCATAGCGACTATTACGACTGCAATTGTTCAGCATATTGTTTTGTTGCTTGATAATTTTTTAAGAATTTGGTTAGATTAGTTACTGCTATAAAAATTATCTTAGCAATGATTGGCGTTTTCTTGATTGCTATGAAAGTATAAGCGTTATTTAGTATTGATTTTGAGAATAGGAGAAAATAAAATATGAAAAATTTTATGAGAAGTAATTTAATGAAGCAAATTTTGAAATTTGGTATTGTAGGTGGTATTGCATTTTTAATTGATTATGTGGTATTATTTTGTTGTAAAGAATACTTTGGATTGGGTGTTTTTATATCTGCTGCTACAGGATTTACGGTTTCTGTTATATATAACTATATAGCTAGTGTTAAATGGGTATTTGATGTTGATAAAGAAAAGGATTCCAAAAGGAATTTTATAATATTTATAGTGCTTAGTATAATTGGTCTTATAATAACAGAAGTTATTATGTGGATGGGTACTGATTTAATTCACATTCATTATTTAATAGTTAAAATTTTTGCAACTGCTATTGTTATGGTATTTAATTTTGTTACAAGAAAAATGTTTTTAGAATAGGAGTGATAATATGTCTAAGATAAAAAAGTTGTTTAATAATAAGTATATGCCATTTGTGTTGTTAATCTGTGCTTTATTTGTTTTACATTTCTTTATGCGATTTTTTGCTGATGATGTTACTTTTTTAGGAATGAAGCAATCACTATTTAGCCTTATTAGAAGTAGATATATGGGATGGAGTAGTAGATTTGTTATAGAATCTTTTATATATTTTCTTGTTAGAACTAACATGTGGGTTTGGAAAATACTAGATATTTTTATATATACTATGGGAGTATTTATAGTGTTAAAACTTATTAATAAAAAAGATGATGTTAGGTTTAATTATTTGGGATGTCTGTTATTTTTGATTTATCCATTTGCTGATATGAGTAGCGCTGGATGGATTGCTACTACAACTAATTATTTATGGTGTTTTGGACTTGGTATGCTTTCATTTTTACCACTTGTAAATAAAGAGAAAAATGAAAAAACTAATAAATTTATTTATGTAGTTTCAATATTGGCTTTAGTGTATGCAACTAATCAAGAACAAAGTTGTGCAATAATTTTAGGTATTAACATTTTGTATTTAATAAATACATATTTTATAAAAAAAGAAAAAATTAATAAATATAATTTAATTTGTGTGATTATTAGTATATTAAGTTTTATATTTATAATGACATGTCCTGGAAATTCTGTTAGATTAAATAAAGAAATCGGTAGATGGCTTCCTCAATTTAAAAATGCTAATATTATTCAAAAATTATATTTTGGAATAGTACCTACTATGAGAATATTTTTAGATAATAAACTGGTATTAATTTTGTTTTCTGGTTTATTATTAATAGGTGTATTTGTATATGCAAAATACAACTTTTCTAAAATAATTGCAATATTTAATTTCTTGTTAGTTGTTAGTTTAACTATGTTTAGAGATATTATTGTTAAATCTTGTGCTGGTTTTGTAGGTGTATTTGAGAGTTTTGAGTCTGATAAATTATTTCAGATAACGCATATTACAGAACTTGCCGCTTTGTTTATAACAATTATTATTTTTGCTAGTTTAATATATATGGTATTTGTTATATTCAAAGATAAGCTTTTACCGGCGTTTATTTTACTTGCGGGAATAGCTAGCAGAGTAATTATGGGATTTTCTCCTACAATTTTTGCTTCTAGGAGTAGAACAACTATATTTATGTATATGACTATTATTGTATGTATGTTGTTTGTGTTGTTTAAGCTATTTAAAGATAAAAAGATAAAAGGTAATCAAAGTGCAGTTTTAATTGGAATTTTATTGCTGTTTGTAATGATTAATTATATAAATTCAGTTATTCTATCTACTTTTGGTAATTTGTAATATATAGTTTAGGAGTGATTTTATTATGGAAACGATATCTATTGTAGTACCTTGTTACAATGAAGAAGATGCAATAACATTTTATTATAATGAAATTTTAAAAATTAGAAAAGAATTCAATAAGAAAAGGGTAGAACTTGAAGTAATATTTGTTGATGACGGAAGTAGTGATAATACTTTAAGTATTATGAAAGATTTAGCAAAGAAAAATAAGTTTATAAAATATATTTCTTTTTCAAGAAATTTTGGAAAAGAAGCTGCAATGTTTGCAGGACTTGAACATTCTACGGGGGATTATGCAACTGTTATGGATGTTGATTTACAAGATCCACCTAAATTATTATTTGAAATGTATGATGCTATTAAAAATGATGGTTATGACTCTGTTGGGGTTAGACGTGTTACTAGAAAAGGCGAACCACCTATTAGAAGTTTATTTGCTAGAATGTTTTATAAATTAATTAATAAAATGAGTAAAGTTGAAATGGTGGATGGAGCACGTGACTATAGACTTATGACAAAGCAGATGGTAAATTCAATTACTTCTATGGAAGAATATAATAGATATTCTAAAGGCTTATTTAGTTTTGTTGGATATAAGACTAAATGGCTTGAGTATGAAAATGTGGAAAGAGAGCATGGAGAGACTAAGTGGAGCTTCTGGAAATTATTTATTTATGCAATTGATGGAATAGTTGCTTTTACTACTGCACCTTTAATGATAGCAACAATAATTGGAGTATTATTTTGTATACTTTCATTTATTGCAATTGCAGTAATTATAGTTAGAACTTTGATTTGGTCCGATCCTACTAGTGGATGGCCTTCAATGGTATGTATCATGTTTTTCTTAAGTGGTATACAATTATTTTGTACAGGTATAATTGGTTTGTATCTTTCTAAGACTTATTTGGAAACTAAGAAAAGACCTATTTATATAATTCGTGAGAAGAATATATAGAAAGCGTAGGATGAAAAGTAAAAAACTGGTGTAATGTTCAAAAATTTTGATATGTTTATTATATTATACTTTATTTCATTTTAGATATCCGGCGTTAATATTGCAAAACATTAAAAAATATATCCTATTATGTTTTTGTTATAATTTTGCATTATTATTAGATAAAATTTAAATAATTAGGAGGTTTAATATGTCAAAAAAAAGGATTGCCCAAGTGGGAACATTTGATGTTGAAAATTATGGAGATTTATTATTTCCTTTTATTTTTAAACATTATTTTTTAGATTATGAAATTGACCTTTTTTCACCTGTGGGGGGGGGTAATTTTTTAGCTAATAAAGAAAAAGTTTATGGGATTAAAGATTTAGAAAAAAAACATTTAGAAAGAAAATATGATGCTATTGTTATAGGGGGAGGTGATTTGATAAGAGTAGATTCTTTTGTTGCTAATACTTATAATGAGAAAATAATTAACACTTTAAGTTTATGGATATTACCTATCTTAATTGGTAAAAAATATAATATTCCAGTATTATTTAATTGTCCTGGAGTTCCATATCATTTTAAAAAATTTGAAAGAAAAATTATAAAGATGTTACTTGATAATGTTGACTATCTAGCTGTAAGAGATGAGCATTCTAGATTATTATTAGAAGAATGTGATGTTAAAAAGATTACCGTTTTTCCTGATACGGTTTTATCTATTGATAAAATAGAAAATAAAGAAAAATTATCTAAATTAAAGAAAGAACTAGAAAAGAAAAAAAAGATACCTGAAATTGATAATTATATTGTTTTTCAACATAGTAACATAAATGTTAATAGTTCTTATATTAATGAGATAAAAAACTTATTAAATTTGATAATTAAGGAATATAAATATAATATCCTTTTGATGCCTATCGGATATGTCCATAATGATATAGATTTTTTAAATGAATTTAAAGATGTGAATAATGATAATATCAAAATAGTTGATGAAAAATTAAATCCAATAGAAATGCTAAGTGTAATTGCTAGTAGTTGTGGTTATATTGGTACAAGTATGCATGGTGCTGTTACTTCATATGCTTATGACAAGCCAATATTACTTATCAATACTGATAATCTATATAAAAGAAGTGGTTTATTAAAAACAATTAATAGAGAAGAAGTTGAAATTAAAAATATATATAGTATAGTAAAGATTTTTAAAGAACATTTCTTTGACAAAACAAATAAAAAAATAAAGAGTGATATTGATAAACAAATAAATAATCATTTTGAAAATATTAATAAAGTAATAAAGGCTAAATCAAAAAAAGTAGATGACAATTTTGATTTCAATTTGATAGTTTCAATGTTTGATTCTTTATCTAAAATAAATTATGAAGATGAGCAAAATATAATTAATGTATATTTTGATTTTGGTAATGACTTTAATGCTTTTGATTGTAAAAGAGTAAAATTAGAGAAAAAGGATAATAATTTTTATTGTAAAATTGATATTCCTGAAAAAGTAAAAAAAATTCGTATTGATCCTTTTGAAGGAGTCATAGTCGGTTATAAAAATTTACAATTGAAATCGAAAGATATAGATTTAAAATATTCCATACCTAATCAGTATTTTTTAGTCGATAAATACTATATATTTTCGACTGATCCAAATATTTATGTAGATGTAAATTCTTCTATTACAAGTATTGATTTTTCTATTGATTTAGAAATATTGTCTAATCATAAAATTGTAGATGTTTTAAATAATCTAGTCAAATTAGAAGAATATAAATTAATGTATGAAAGTACTATAGATTATAAGTTAAGAAATATAATTAAAAAGTTTTTAGGTAAAAAATAGTTAGAAATTCAATATACAAGAAGTCACAAAACAATTTTGGTTTTTACAGTAATTTAATTTGTTTATATAAGTTTTATATTATAGCATACACTTTGTTAGGTGAAATATATGCTAGGACAATATAAAACTTTTTTTATTATGTTAATTTTATCTATATTTACTTTACAATTTGTATTTGCTAAAGACGTAAGTTTAAAGAAAAAAGTAACAACGTTAGGTATTGCTCACTGAGGTTGTGACTTAGGGACTAGATATGGTAATATACTAGAAAAAGATTTATCTTTAGAATTTGATGATAGAAAAATGGTATGAATATTAAATTGTTTACTAAAGAAAATAATTAAACTGAAACTACAGTTAAGATAGAAACATACGAAGATTTCAATCCTAATGAAAAAGTATTAAGCAATAATTATTAACATTAAGTAAATCATATTATTTAAATATGTTTGAAGAAAATTAGATATGAGTTAAGTGATAGATTAGAACAAATACCAGTAGAAATGTTTATTAAGATTAGTAATAAATTATCTTAAGAATATTTCCTTTTCTTTTACATAAAATTAGATGGAGATGATTTTATGAATTTAAAGATAGGTGATATTGTAACAAGAAAATCATATCACAATGATATTTTATTTAAAATCATGGATATTAGCGAAAATGTGGCTATTTTAAAAGGAATAGAAGTAAGATTATATGCTGATAGTGACTTAACTGATTTAGTAAAAGAAGAAACAGCACCTAATACAAGCAAGTCAGATAGAGAAATAATTAATGAAAATTTAAAAAGTATCAATTTAGATAGATCTGAATATTTTTATCTACCAGGGAAAATATTACACATTGATGGAGATGAAGATTATCTAGAAAGATGTATTAACTTTTACCGTGATTTAAATGTTAAAGCCTATGGTATTACCTTAAAAGAATCAGAAATTTATAAGTATCTGGATAAATATCTAAATGAGTATAACCCAGATATTTTAGTAATTACAGGACATGATGCTTATTATAGAAAAAGAGATGATATTAGTAATATTAATAATTATCAAAACTCTAAAAATTTTATTCAAGCTGTAAAAGTTGCGAGAAAATACGAGAAAGATCAGAACAAATTAATTATTATTTCTGGGGCCTGTCAGTCTAATTATGAAGAATTAATAAAGGCAGGCGCTAATTTTGCTTCAAGTCCAAAGAGAATTAATATTCATGCCTTAGATCCCGCTATTATTGCATCATCTGTTGCCCTTTCGGTTCGAAATAAAAGTATCGACTTAATCCCATTAATTGAGAAAACAAAATATGGTGCAGATGGTATGGGTGGAATTATTACAGATGGGACTATGTATGTGGGGTATCCAAGATGAACATAAGTAAGATAAGAAATTATATAACTAAAAATAAGGGAAAAAGTTTCTTATTTAAATATAAAGGTGCAAGAAATCAGGTAGAAGAATTCTCTGGAAAAATAATAGAGGCATATAAGTCTATTTTTATAATTAAGGTTAGTGACTATACCAATAGAGTAAAATCATTTAGTTATAATGATGTGTTAACTAATAGTTTAGAAATTAGAGAAATTGCATTAAAAAAATAGATATTGCAATTTTTTTAATAGTGGTATAAAATAATAGGTATAAAGTGTAAACTTTAAGAAGGAGGATTATACATGAAAATAACATCTGTCAATGTACGTAAGATTGAAAAAGAAGGATCACGTATGAAAGGAATCGCATCTGTATTACTAGATGATAGTTTTGCAGTTCATGATATCCGTGTCATAGAAGGAGATAATGGTTTATTTATTGCAATGCCAAGTCGTAAAACTGCTACTGGCGGATATAGAGATATTGCTCATCCAATTAATCCAGAAGTACGTGCAATGTTTGAAGATGCAATTATTGAAGCATATAATAATGCAGAAGAACCAACTCAAGATGAAGAGTAATCTTTATCTTTTTTTTTGCATATATTTGAAGCTTGTACATATTATTGAGTAGGAGGAATAATATGGAAAAGCAAGATACAATAGTTAATTACACACATGGAGTAAATTTAGTAGAAAGAAAAAATTTAGTAATTACGGGAGTTAAAAAAATAGAAAACTTTGATACAGAGCAGTTTTTGTTAGAAACAAGTATGGGCTTCATTTTAGTAAAAGGAGAAGAATTAGAATTAATAAAGTTAGATACATTACAAGGAAATGTTTCCATTAGAGGTTTAATAAAAGGCGTTAATTATTTAGAAGAAGGTAATAAAAAAACGAAAGAAAACGGACTTTTTAATAGGTTATTTAAATAATGTCTTTAAAAATACAGATAATATCATTACTATTTTCCTTTGTTTTTGGAATTATCTTCTCTATATTAACTAACATTAATTATAGATTTTTATTTTGTAAAAATAAGTTTTTTCAAATTATTATTACAATTATATTTGTAATTGATGTTTCACTTTGTTATTTTTTAATATTAAGAAAGATAAATAATGGGATTATTCATAGCTATTTTTTAATAGCGCTAGCGATAGGCTTTTTAATAGGATTTGTAAATTTAAGCAAATATGTTAACAAAATTAAAAAAAAGCTCAAAAAGTGTTTAAAAATGTCAAGAAAACACAAAATATTGTAAAAAACTTGTTTTCAAAAAAAAGCGTGTTATACTATACTTATAAAAGTAGGTGAATAGTATGGCAAAGAAGAAAAGAAAAACGAAGAAATCAATTAAGCGCTTGTTTTTTTTAGGCTTGGCTTCTTTTGCTATTATTATAGGAACTACCTATACTATTGGTAAATACTGGATAGAAATTTATGATAAGTATAAAGAAAAGAAGGAGTTAAAACAAAAATTGGTCACTTTAAAGGAAAAAGAAGAGGAATTGCAAGGAGATGCAAATAGATTACAAAATCCCGATTATATAGCAAGATATGCAAGAGAAAAATATGCCTATTCTAAAGATGGAGAAATTATTTTAAGAATTCCTTAAACTGTATTAATACAGTTTTTTATTTTATATAAATATTATTGAAGTTTATAAAATTTGTTTTATAATAATTATAGAATAAAACAATACAAAGGAGTTAATCATGAAAGAGTTTTTTAAACATATAAAATTTGCTTGGAATTATGCCAAAGATCAAAAAATAAAGATAATTTTATATATAATTACAAATATTATTAATATTTTTATTAGTATATTTGTACCAATTATTTCAGCTAATATAATAGTAGAAATTACTAATAGTCAATTTAAACAAGTTATTATGTTAGCAATAGTTTTATTTTGCTCAGAAATGTTAAGAAACCTAGTTACTTATCTTTCATCATATTTTTCTCAAAAGGTATATCGTGAGACTTTTACTAAAATTCAAAATAATTTAGGCAAACAAATGCTAAGATTAGAAAATAGATGTATAGATAGAACTTCCTCAGGAGTATTTATTCAGAGATTAACAAATGATACTAGTAGAATAGCAGATATATTCAATGTATTAAATTTTAACTTGGGAGAAATTATTACTAATATTGGAATTTTTAGTGCTGTATTTGTTATTAATAAAATTGCCTTTATATATTTAGTAATATCAGTTTTAACTCTTTATGTAATAGAAAGACAAAGAGTAGGACAGCTTAATGATAAAGATAAAATATTTAGAAAAAAGAATGAACAAGTATCTGGCTTTGTAGGAGAATTAGTTCGAGGCGTTCGTGATATTAAAATGCTAAACGCTGAAACTAGTTTTTTAAGTGAATTAGATAGTAAAGTTACTGATTTAAATCAGCAACGATATTTAATGGGACAAGTAAATAGACAATATACTTTATTACGAGGTACAATCATGGATTTAAGTGATTTAGGAATGATAATTCTACTTGTAATTTTAATTGCAAGTTCCAATCTATTAGTAGCAGAGGCTTTAGTAATTCACAATTATATGAATAGAGTACGTTCAATTGTAAATTGTACTAGTATGTTAATGGAAAGAATTAAGGATTTTAATTTATCTGCTAGCCGTATTTTTAATATTATTAGTGGAAAAGATTTTCCTAAAGAAAAATTTGGTTCAAAACATTTAGATAAAGTAGAAGGAAATTTTGAATTTAAAAATGTTACATTTAATTATGTTGATAATGAGCCAGTTTTAGACAATATGAGTTTTAAAGTTAAGGCTAATGAAACAGTTGCTTTTGTAGGTAAAACAGGAGTAGGTAAAACAACAATTTTTAATTTATTGTGTAAAATGTATGATATAGAAAAAGGTGAAATTACAATAGATGGAGTTAATATTAAAGAGCTAGATAAAGAATCCATTAGAGGGAATATAACAATTATTAGTCAAAATCCCTATATATTTAATTTGAGTATTCGTGATAATCTAAGATTAGTAAAAGAAAACTTAACGGAAGAAGAAATGGTAGAAGCCTGTAAAATGGCTTGTCTCCATGATTTTATTGAAGTATTACCTGATAAATATGACACAATAGTGGGTGAAGGTGGAATCAGTTTAAGCGGTGGACAGAGGCAAAGACTGGCAATCGCGAGAGCCTTTGTTCAAAAAACAGAAATAATTTTATTTGATGAAGCAACTTCAGCTTTAGATAATAAAACGCAAGCGGAAATACAAAAAGCCATTGAAAATCTCCAAAAAGAATATACAATTTTAATTATTGCTCATAGATTAAGTACAGTAAAAACATGTGATAGAATTTTATTTTTAGATAAGGGTAAGATTATTGATGAAGGAACCCATCAAGAATTATTAAAAAAGAATAAGGAATATAGAAGTTTATATGAAGCAGAAATCAATAAATGACGTTCTTTACAATGTTTTCAATTTGTAGTATAATATGCACCCAAAGAGGTGATGGTTATGGGTGATGACAGAATTTTAGATTTGATTACTGATGAAAATGATATTAATATTCAAAAAATGTATTATAATTATTTAACTAGGTTAATAGATGCTATTTTGTTAACACGATACCAAAAACAAAAAAGAACACTACCTTTTTCTTCAGTTCATCAAGTTCATACCTTTATTAGTAATAGTATTGAAAAAAATAGGAGTTTAAATTATATATCAAATTATCTTATGAATATAGCAGAAGCAAAACCTGACTATTACTATAATAAATTGCAAGAGTTGTATCCATTATATGAGCAAAGCAAAACAGATGATCCTTGTGTTTTATCCTTTTATAATGAAATATTAAATAGACAACAGAATAGTCATATTCAAAATGGTAAAAAAGATATAATAGATAAATTAAAAATAAAATTAGAATTGACAGATAAAAAAAGACAAAGTTTTGAAAACCGAGTTAAATTTCCCATCGCTATTGAAAAATTAAAGCAAGGCGAAATAAACAAAGAGGAATTAAATTTAGAAATAGCACATACAGCTCTTAAAAATAAACGAAATATAACAAAAACTTACACCTTAAATACAAACGATTATGAATATTTAGATGAACTCTTTTTTAATGGTCAGTTAACTCAAGAAAATATAGTAGATAAATTACCAATGTATAATAAAAAACAAAGGAAAGCTATAATCAATGCCTATAATAAATTATTATTACCATATTTTATTAGCATTAATATTGGAAATGTTTCAGTTTTAAAAGAGAAACTGCCTTTTAACTGTAATAACTTTAAAATATATACACATAAGCAAACAAAAGATAATATTAAAGAACTCCTTAACATGGCAAAGCTTAATTTGAAGTATGATCAAGGCTATTTAAAAGAACAGGCTAAAGAGTTAGAAAATATACTAAAATTAATTCCTATAGTAAATTTAGCTAGCGTTTTCGATATATTCGATATAAATATTTTTTATGATATAATTGTTAATTTTTCAAAGATTCAAAATAAAATATTAGAAGAAAAGGGATTAAAAGAAAAGTTAACTGTAAATCAAATATTAAATTTCATGCCAAGAATAATAGAATTATCCGAAGCTTATAAATGTGCAAATAATAAATCAATGGCAATATTAGGAGAAAAAAATATAACAATAATTTTACAAGATAATCTTACTAGCTGTAATCCTCATGATTATATTGAACTATATTTAGATATGTTAAGTCGTTCAAAAAGCTCAATCTCTCCACTAAACGGCGAGTTTAATAAATATACATATGAAAGTGGAAACTACAGTATAGATAGATTGTTAATAGGAAAACACAGCTATCAAAGTTGTATTGGAATAAAATCAGGAGGAGAAGAAGCTTACAAATTAGCTGTTAATTCAAAGGATGCAGATATTTTACTTATGCGAGATAAATATAACCACCAAGTTGTGGGTAGGTCTTTAATATTTAGAAGAGGAAACTTTTTAATATTAGGTCCAATTATGGGAGTAAGAGGTATAAATGACAAATTATATGATGAAGACTTTCTTCTCCATATAGGCAATGAATTCTTAGATAAAACAATAGAAAATAATGATAATTTACAATATGTTTTGATAACATTACCAACAGTAATAGAAAGTAAGTGTTTATCTTTACCTGTAATAGATAATAAAAAGATTTGTAAAAACTTACCTCATAGTGATATTTATTCTAGAGCTTTAATTATAGCATCTAATAAAAAGAAACTTAATTTAAAACCATCAAAAAAGATAAACAAAAAATACTTAAAAATTAGAGCCCCAATACAGTTAAAAGAAACAAATTATGAATTAGATATATTAAGAATTGAAACTTTAGCTGGATTACAAAAAAACAATCCTAAAGATATCTTAAGTAGTGATATAGTACCATATGATAAAGTTTATGTTGGACAAGATTGGTACATAGGAATTAAAGATGATAAAATTGTATCTTCTACTATGTATAAGGTAGAAGATATAAGACAAAGACAAGAAATAGAAAGTATAATTACAAACGAAGATATAAATCAATATAAGGGACCTGTATTACAAAAAAATAATTAGATTTATGTAAAACAAGAAAATAAACTTTTTCTTGTTTTTTTTAAAATCTATAAAATTAATAAAAAAGTATAATTATTAACAGATATTTGACACTATTTCTAAGAAAATATTGACAAGAGCAAGGGTAATTATGGTATTCTTATATTAAAGAAAACAATAAACGTCTGTACGAAGGAACAGAAATGTTTTCTGAAGTGAATAAATATTATTTGGGTGATAAGGAGGTGAAATAAATGGCAGGAACAATTCATGTAGATGAAGCAGCACTAACAGATTTAAGAACTGCTCTTGAAACAGCTGGTGAGAGTTATAAAAGAAATTTAACAAGATTACAAAATTTAATTAATGAAATAACAAGTGGAGATATTCAAGGTGACCCTGCAACAGACTTATTAAATAAATTCCAAGCTAAAGAGGGTGCTTTTAAAGCATTAGCAAATACTATTGATGAAGCAGAAGAATTTATGGGAATCCAAAAAACAAAGTTTACAACTATGATTGGAGATTTATCTTCAGGAATGAAATAAAATTATAGAAAGGTGTAATAAAATATGAATATAACAATTAAACCAGGTGCAGCAACAGAAGATGCTGCTCAAATCGACAGTATTATTAATCAAATTGAACAAGATATGCAGACATTAGATGCTGCTATTAAAAAGAATATACCAGCTGGTGTTCAAACTAATTGGTCTGATACTGTAAGAAGTAACTGGGAACAGTATTATAGTGCTGATATTCCAGACGCTATGGCACAAATGTCTATGAGTGCATCTAACTTAAGATTAGCTGTAGAAAAGGCATTAAAATATAGTCAAGGATAGAAAAACAAAAAATGAAATTAAATCGATTTCATTTTTTTTTGTGCTTGATTTTTATTTGTAACGTAGTATAATAAGTAATAAATTTGTGCATGGGGGTATTGATATGAATAAATTAATAGAAGAAGCTCAAACTAATAAGGATTATCAAGATATATATATTTATGCTAAAAAACATAATGTTAGTAGTGAAAAAATCGCTTTAGTAATATATGATTTAATTACTCAAAATAACTTAAGAAAAGCAAGTAAACTTTATAAAATTTTTCTTAAACCTGATGAAAAATTAAATAAAAAATATCGATTTTTAAGAAATATAATTACAGAAAAACAAAAATATGAAAAATTAAGACCAAATAGGAAGAAAGCTTATGATAAATGTTTACAAATGGGTAAAGAAGCTTTAAAAAGAAAAGATTACTATACAGCATATGATTATTTTACATCTGGAAAATTTATAACAGAAAATCCTATATTTGACTATTATACAGCAAAAGCCCTTCATTATGCTGGTAATTATAAAGAGGCATATAACTGTTTTAAGTATTATGCATCTCATGGAGGACAAAAAATAACACAAAGTTTGCTTTATATACTAGGAGAAGTAGAAAATCGCGAAGATCCAGAAAGATTTAAAAGGATATATAATCGAATTATTGAAATAGATTCTATAATAGATCCAACTTTTGATTTAGAAAACAGAATCTATCCAAGAGAATTACCAAAGGTAAGTACCTATGGAGCCGCTTATGATGATTATACGCTAATTGAAAAATTATCATTTATAAAATATCATATTCAGTCACATAATACCAAATATGCTAATAAATTAATACAAAAATTGTATAATAATTCAGATGATGCGCAGCAATTAATAAGACAATTTGAAAGAAATAAAAAATTATATAAAAATCAAAATTTAATATATAAAAGAACGAATTAAAAGTTCTTTTTTTTATTGTCTAATGCATGTAAAATTTTTTTAAACATCTTGAACTAATAATTAATTTATAGTAAACTTAATCTATAATATACGAAAGGAGGACAATATTATGGCATGGTTGGACATTAAAGACGCAGAATATGGTAGATCTGGGGGAGGAGCATCACTATTAAAGAGAGATATTTATAATGAAATGGATAAATTGAAAAAATTATGTAATGATGAAGTAATAAATAATGTATATCCAGTTATTAAAAGAAATTGGCAAGGTGCTGATGCTGAAGCATATTTAAAATCACTTGATAATGGAATTAATAAAATAAAACAGACGATAGATAAGCAAAGGGAAATATTAGTAGCTGCTGTAGATCAAGATGCTAAAGATTTTGAGGCTTTTCAAAATAAAAATGCTAATTCATTTAAATAATAAGGAGGTAGTTAAATATGGAAGCTAAAGGAATTACTGCAAAGGCAGGTAATGAAATATATAATGCATTAAAAACATTTAGAGATAAATTATACCAAGCAAATATGCTTGATGTTTCTGCAAATGTTAAAAATGCTATTAAAGGTACTAATGCACAAGCAGCATTTGAACGTGCAAGAAAAAATGTTCAAGAAAGTATAGATAATGAGACTCAAGCATTATTAGTAAGACTGGATCAGGCTGTTAAAAATATATCAACTCAATATAAAGCTTTTGATAACGCATCAACTGCATTTAATTCAGTAAAGAAAAGCTAATAGGTATATTATATAAACACTTCCGAAAAAGAGGTGTTTTTTTATTATGTTCCGGGATAGGAACATAATAAAACCACCCGCTATGCGGGTGAGAGCTGAAAAAGCGATAGCGT
>CANRKG010000018.1 GCA_947631155.1 uncultured Bacilli bacterium | reverse complement strand
GTGGACCTGACAGGACTTGAACCTGTGACCCCACGCTTATCAAGCGTGTGCTCTAACCAACTGAGCTACAGGTCCATTAATAACTGTACTTTTACATTTTACACTATATTAATCTTTTTTGCAATAGTTTTTTGAATTTTTTTCAGTGCATTTATAGATTACTATAAAATATACAATAAATCAAGTCTTTTTTTAGTTTTATTTTACTTATTTATATCATTATATGTAAATTATAATATCTGTGCTACAAAATGTAATTGTAAAATAATTTAGATAAATATATTGTATTATTTTTAAATATGCGATATAATCTTATCGTACTGTTTTATTTGGACTGTTAGCTCAGTTGGTAGAGCAACTGACTCTTAATCAGTGGGTCTAGGGTTCGAATCCCTAACAGTCCACCATTAAGTATTGTCAAATCTAGAAAAAATAAAGTTTTCTAGATTTTTCTTTTATATAATTTTAACTAAGTACAAAATACCATATTTAATTATTAACACCTATCTATTAAAATGGAATTGCGATAAAACTTAATATATTATTTTATTATACTAAAATGATTTTTCAAACTTCTCTATTTTCTTTATATTTACACCCATTATCAATATTGATAATGTTAATATTACCATTATAATATTTAATACTAATTGACTACCACTTATACCAGCTAATAAAAGCATTAAGTACCCTATAATTCTACCACAATTTAAAATTCCCTCTCTTATTGCAAAAAATTCAATTTGATTATTTTTGTTAACAATATTACTGTCTGATATATTAAACAATCTTATTTCTCTAGTTAATGTAAGTAGTGATGTAAAAATAACGTAACAAAAATTATAGATAATTATAGTTATACTGTTTTTCCAAATTAATAATAACAACACTGATAGAACAGGAATAACACTTGATGCTATTATAATATTTTTATCATTTCTATTTTTATATATTTTTCCATATACATGCACTGCTACTATGGATAAAATTGTTGCTATTGAAGTTATTATACCTAAATTTAAATTAGTTTTAAATGAATTAAAAATTAAAATTGTCATTAATATCTCTAAGGCACCATCAGATACATTCATACCTACAAAAAATTCTACAATAGACATTTTTTTTATTTGACTATTATTTTTCAATTTTTTCCAAGTATTTTTTAAATTAAATTTTGGCAAATTATCTTTTAAGTCCCTTGTTAACAAAAATGAAAGTATTATTTGTACTAATGATATGAATAATATTATAACCGCTGTTAATTCATAATTAGTTGCAGTTATAATAGAACCAAGTAGTATTGGAAAGAGTACTCCGATAATCGATGAAACGATTTGAGATTTTACTGTATATTCAGTTCTATAACTATTATCAATTTTATTAATTACAAATAAATTATATGGAAACCAATATGCACTAGATGATATACCATATAAAATTGATATAAGCGCTAAATGATTAATTATATTTTCCTTTAATATTATAATTGATAGTATATAAAAAAAATTTAAGATAACACCTATTCTAAACATGCCCATCCGAAATTTATTTTTAATAATACTAGCTACTACAAAACTTCCTATAGCTAATAATATATATGAAAAAATATAATAAATTGACAAATCAACAATACTTTCTTGTGATGCTTGAATAAAATATGCTGTTAAAAATGGTCCTAAAAATAATATCATTATTTTCTTCATAGCATTTATTGCAATTATTATATTTTCTTCTAATTTGGAATTTCTCATAACTACCACCTAAATTATTTCGTCTATTAATTCAGATACACTTTTATATTCTTTTTTAGCAATTACTTTAAGTTCATCTACTGAATTTGTCATGGCATAACCATTAAAATCTTTTATCATTTCAATATCACTATATCCATCACCAATAGTATAAACTTCTTCTTTAGACACATTTAATTTTTCTAACAATAAATTAATTGCATTTGATTTGTTTGTTTTATCTGAAATTATTTCAACTGAATTTCCAGTAACATAATAAGAATTGATATAATTTGAATATTTATTATTTATAAGTTTATTAATATTCATTGCAACTTCTTTACTATTATACTTGACATTTATTTTTGTTAAATCTTTACAATTAAAATCAACTCTACTTTCTAATTTACTACAACAAAACCATTTTATTGATTTTTCTAAATCTAAATCTTCTTTTATATTATTTATAATTTCATTTTTAATTGGAAAATTAACAATTATATTATCATTTTTATCTAATATGGTAGCTCCATGATTTATAATTACATAATCATAGTCAAAATTATATAATTTTACTTTATTTTGAAAATCAAAATAACTTCTACCTGTTGCAATTACAAATATATTACCTTTTTCTTTAAACTTGCTTACCGCTTTTTTATTATTCTCTATATCCTCATCATTTAAGTAAAATGTTTGATCATAATCACTAACTATTACTTTTTTATACTCCACTAAATAACACCTCTTTGTTAAATTATATCAAAATTCTAGTTTACGTGTATATACTGAATTATTTTATTGAAATTATCTTGTTCTTTTTTACAAGATAAGCTTTTTCAGCTAAATCTATTAGCGGTTGATCACTATAACTATCAGTATACATTTGGATTATTTTTATATTACTATATTTCTTAAGTAATTGCTCTACTTTTTCCTGACCTTTACAATTTCTGCCCTTAAATTTTCCTGTTTTTGAATCAACTTCACTAGCAATTAAATCTTTTACTTTTAATTGTTTTGTAATCTTTTTTAACAAAAATTTTGGTGAAGCAGAAATAATTATATCATTAGTATGATCTTTTTCTAAATAAAATTTTTTAATCTTGATATTATATTTATTCCAAAATTCATCTATAATAGTTTCAATCTCATCAAAGTATTTTAAAAAGACAAAGAAGCTTTCTTTTACTTCAGTTTTATTTCTAATTCTAAATAAATATAGAAAATAATTTAGAATAAAATTTGGAATTATTAGTATACATTTAAAATTTTTTGTTAAACAGAACTTAAAAAAATCAACAGATGAATCACCATCATAAATCGTCTTATCAAAATCATAAACATTAATATTCAAAAATGTCACCTACCAAACATATAATATCAAAAAGATAACTACAACAAAGATAAATCCCAATAATAAAATTACTTTATCTTTTAAAATAACTTCTACAGGATCACCACTACTATCCCCTTCTATATCCATACTATATTTCATACAAATGGAAATCATCAATGGTATAGTATAAATTAATAAATTATGATTTTCATTCGCAATATTACTATCTGCAGCCCATAAAGAATAAAAAATTATGGACATACATAAAAACATGTACATATTCTTATCTAAAAATTCTTCAGAGTAATACTTTAATACTTTTCTAAATTTTATTCCAGCTTTATTCATTTCATTTCTTCTTTTGCCTAAACCTAAATAAAATGAAATAGATAAAATAGATAAATATAACCAATTAGAAACTTCTATATGTAAAATAGAAGCCCCATATAAGACACGAATAACAAAACCAGATGCTAAAATCAAAATATCTAAAATCGGAATATTTTTTAAACCAAGACTATAGCCTAAATTCAAGATAAAATAGATACTTAAAAATAATATTGATATCAGAGGTAATTTAAATAAACATATTAAAAATACAACTATTAATAACAATATTACTATTTCAATAACAGCATTTCTACAAGATATTCTACCTGAAGCAAGAGGTCTATCTTTCTTTATTATATTTTTTTTATCCTTATTTTTATCTTTAATATCATTAATAATATAAATAATACTAGTAACTAAACAATAGATTATAAAACTGTAGAATGTTTTTGATAAATTATTTATATCGAAAAACAAGCCACTAAATATTAGTGGTATAAATATTAGTAAATTTTTAATATAATGTTTAGGTCTCATAAGTTTAATATAATCCATATTTTCACCTTCTAATTTTTAACATTACCAAAATACTATAAAAACATTTTAATACAAAATAATTATAAATTAAAAAAATAGTTTTGTAAATTATATATTTAATATTTAGTTTGTTGTAAAAATTCCTTAAATATTTTATTACTTGTTTTATCATATTTAATCTTAAAATAAAAATTTTTATAAATATAAAAAAAGATAGAAAGCCTATCTTAATTTTCCTTTGACACCTTTCATACCTTTTAAGCCTCCAGCTGCTGTATAACCTTTTAAAATATTTGTTTCAAATGAATGTGTTTTACTTACTCTTTTTTTATAATCTTTTATACCTATATTAATTAAATCATCCAAAAGTTCTGTAAATCTAATACCTTTAGCTTCCCACAAATAACAAGATAAGCTTCCTGGTATAGAATTAATTTCATTAATATATACTTTCTTTGTTTTATCATCAATTAAGAAATCAATTCGACAAACTCCAGCTGAGCCTAATGTTCTAAAGGCTTGAATAGCAATATTTTCAACTTCTTGTTTAGTCTTAGCAGAGATATCTGCAGGTAATTTACGATTAGCAGAAGCCATTCCCTTTGATCCTAAACTTTGTGATACTTTGACACCGTTTTTTAATTTTCCTTTGGTACCATCAATATATTTTTCATTATAAGTTAAAAATTTATGACCTGATATTACTTCTTCTACTTCACTTAATTTTTGATGTTCATAATTTCCTACAACACTAATATTTACTTCTTTTAAATTATTAACAACTTCTTCAACTATTATTTTCTTATCATATTGGATTGCATCTTCAATTGCCTCTATTAATTCTTCTTCGTTTTCAACAACTTTAATTCCAACACTACTTCCAGTAGTAGCTGGTTTTATTATCATTGGATATTTTAACTTACTAATATCCTTTAATACTTCTTCTCTTTCATTTTTATAATCATAATCATAGAACCAAGTATAATTAGTAATTGGCAATTTAATCTTTTCAAAAATATTTTTCATATAGACTTTATCTTGTCCTACAACAGATGAATAAATGTCACTACCAACAAATGGAATACCAATGGCTTGTAAATATCCTTGAATAACACCATCTTCTCCATTAGTTCCATGCATAATTGGGAATACTATATCTACATCCGTAACAATGCTACGAGGAAACTTTTTACTTTGTAAAACATAAGCACCTTTATTATAGTATAAAACTACATTTTTTCCATATTTTTTGATTAGATTTAAATCCTCATACATTTCAAGATCTTTTAACATATCTCCAGTATACCATTCTCTATCCTTAGTAATATAGATTGGTATAACTTCATACTTTTCTTGATCTAATTTATTCATAGCCTGAACAGCAGAAATAATACTTACTTCATGTTCTACTGTTTCTCCACCATAAATCACTCCAACTTTTATCTTCATTTTCACATCTCCTATTCATTATATGTATCTGGTAAATCATTTTCGAATAAAGCATAAACATCCTTTTTACTCTTAGCACATAAACTATTTATATATTTATATGCCTCTTTTACATCATTATATACTATGATGTTATCTTTATCAAAGCCCTTATTAATTAAACCTTCGTAAATTGGTTTAGTATGCTTTTCTCCAATTAATACTGCATAATCTGTATGCTCAGCAATTTGTTCTCCAAATGCTTTATTATATTCATCTTCTTTTTTACCTAATTCAATCATTCCTGGTGTAACAACAACTTTGATTCCAGGCATCATTCCCAAAACCTCTACTGCTCCTTTAGCTCCTACAGGATTTGAATTATAAGCATCATCTATTTGATAAAAATTACCTAATTTCTTTAATTCCAATCTATGTTCAACGGCTTTGACACATCTTACAGCTTGTTGCAATTCTTCAATAGAGATACCAAATTCATGACCTAAAGCAATTGCTGCTAAAATGTTATATACGTTATGTTTTCCTAATAATTTAGTTTGGAATTCATATTTATTTTTATCATTAGCAAAAATTACTTTAAAATTAGTTCCTTTATTATTACATTTTATATCAACGGCTCTAACATCAACATCTTTATTATCAATACCAATCCAAATAGTTCTAACTTTATTTTGTAATTTATATCCGACTTGCTTAGGATCATCACCATTTAGAACTCCAAGTCCATCGCTAGGTAATGATTCAATAAGCTCAAATTTGGCTTTTTGAATATTCTCTTCACTACCAAAGCTTTCTAAATGAGCTGTTCCAATAGTCGTTAAAATACCATATTTAGGATGAACTAAATCACAAAGATATTTTATTTCGCCTCTAACATAAGCGCCCATTTCTGCTATAAAGATATCAGTAAATTTATCTAAATGATTATTAACAGTAATCATAATTCCATTTGGAGTATTTAAGTTTCTAGGTGTTGGTAAAGCATTATATTTAATATTTAAAATATCTGATAAAATATTCTTACTACTTGTTTTTCCATAACTACCAGTTATTCCTATTACCTTTAAATTAGTTCTACTTTTAAGAGTATTTTTAGCTTTATTCTTATAATAATAATATACGCCTTTTTCATATGGAAAATTAATAATATTTGCAATAAAAACAATAAACTGATTACAATAACTCATAATAGTAATGATAAAAATCAATAACCATACTGCTTTATTATCATTAATTTTAAAATAAAGACAAATTACAGGTATCAAATACAATACACAAGTTGTAAATATTAATCTTTTAACTCTTTTTGTAATTACTAATGGTTTCTTTACTTGTTCAGTTTCACTAACTTTAAATAATCTATATCCTTCAACTGCAAAACATATAGCCAATAATCCTAACAATATGTATAACATATTATCTATATCATAAGCAATAAATGCTCCTACTAAAGCTAAAATGATTCCAATTATTTGAAGATTAAAGAAATTTTTATAGTTTTTAACTACCCATTTTAAATATCGATTGTTTTCATTATATAAATTTTGCTGTAACATATGTAGTGATTTTTTAGATTGAATTATTATTACTAAGGCAATAATAATTAATAAAATTGTATAAATTATCATTTACTTACCTCCTTTAAGAAATGAATCTAATATATTTAGAACTCTACCTAAATTTTCTAAATAGGCATAATGTGTACCAGGCAACACTATTAAAGCTGCATCTATCATCATTTCTTCTAATTCCTGTGCTTCATTTAGTGGAGATTCCGTATCATTTTCTCCCCAAATTAATAGAGTCGGTTCTTCAATTTTTTGTGCCATAGATGACAAATCTTCATTAACTGTATTAACAAGAATTTGTCTCATAATAGGACTAGCTGCCTTATAATCCCTAGAACCTATATATTTTTTCATTCGTTCTCCAAATGAATTCATACCAGGCAATTTTTTTAAACCTTTTAAGATTTTCACTTTCAAAGAAAGATTTTTGTTTTTTCTAATACATGGACTACCAAATAAAATTAACTTTTCGATAGGATGATTAGCACTATAATAAATAGCAACTCTGCCACCAAATGAATGTCCAATAATAATTGGCTTCTTTATTTTTAATTTATGAACAATAGTTTCTATTAGTTCTGAATATTTACTAATTGTCCAAGCAGTAGTTGGTTCCTCACTTTCTCCAAAACCTGGAAAATCAATTATTGTGACTCTAAATTTTTCTGATAAAGGATCCGCTAACGGTTTCATCATGTCTATATTTTGTCCCCATCCATGAAGTAAAATTATATCCTTACCAGTACCATATTGAATATAATTCACTTTTAAACCATCAAAATCTAACTTCATATCTCCTCCTCAATGATATAATTATATCATACATTCCCTTAATTAGGGAATGTTTTTTATTAAGTTAACAAAGGATTTTTGTTATAAATTAATATTTCAAAACCATCATCACGAATTATTTTATCTGGCTTACCATATAATTTTTTATATCTTTTATAATTATCAATTGCGACTTCATCTAATATAAAAAATACTTTACCATCCCTATTATACCATTCAGGATTAGTATTATAATTGTGTTGTTTAATCAATTTACCATATCCAACATTAGCAACTGTAATTTCATAATCTGATAAATAGTAAACTAATAAACTATTATAATAACTACCATATCCATATTTTAAATTATTTGCTTTTAATATTTCTACTAATCTTAACTTACTATTTTGATATTTATAGTTACCATCAGTTAATATAGATATAGTACTATATATATTAGAAAGTAAATAAAATACTATCAGAAAATTACATATTGCGAAATATAATTTTTGTTTTTGAAAATAATTATTTATAAAATATACTCCTAACATAGTACTAATAATAAAATTAAATAAGAAATATTTTAAATTAGCATTGAAATAATATATATTATGGAAAAATAAACAATATATTAACATCATAACCCATGATATAGTATTAAATACTAATAAAAAATTTATTTTAGCAGGATTTTTTTTGTAATTTTTATATAATAAAATTGGTGTAATTATTAAAAATAAAATACTCATAATACATTTTATAAAATCTGTTATACCATTTAATGATAATATCGAATAATTCTTGGTGTTATCGATAAAATATTGATTACCCGCTACTGCTGACAGACTATTATTTCTATTGTCATAGCCAAAAAAACTTATAGTAATATCAATAAGGTTTTCAAAGTCTTCAATAATCGAAAACTTAGAAGAACTTCCTAAAATATTAGTTTCTTCAGTATAATTAACTCTATACTTTAAGCATAATGCCTGAAAAGATGAAAATGTAATAATCGTTATTAAAAAAATAAGACCTAATTTTTTTAAATTTCTTCGTTTGTTTAAAATTAATTCTGTTAATACAAACGGTACTGTAATTCCTACTAAATATTTTATATTACCTAAACCAAAAAAGAAAGTTAGAATTAAAGCACAAAGATAATAAAATTTACTATTATTTTGTTTTTCAAAACTTTTATATAATAAATATAACAATATAAGTGAATTAACTATTATTGTTAAATATGTATTATAAGCATAAAAATAATCTAAAACACTATATGATACCCCTGTTAAATAAATAAGGATTAATATTAGGGTTTCTTTTTTATCAAGAAATTTTCTTCCATATTTATAAATTATTACAAAGAATAAAACTGCCATACATAATATACTAGTATACCTTAAAATTAAATTATTTTTGATAAAAAATGATAATAAGGCTGAGAATATATTAATTGAAGAAAAAGCAAAATTACTACCATAAACCCAATTGTTTAGAAATAGCTGTTTATTTAAAATTTGTTGATGTAAAATAACATCTGTTATTACAGATTCTGAAGTTAATAAATGGGATGATATATTGAAAATATATATTAAAGTTATAATTACGCCTAAAACTGCCATTATATAAAATAAAATGTAATTAATCTTTTTCGTCATACAGCTTTTCCTTTCATCATTGATTTTAAAAATGGATTTTTATTGTATACATATACAATAAAGCCCTTACACTGTAAAGTCTCATCAGGACTTGGATACTTCTTTTTATATTTATCAAAATAAGCTCTTTCTTTTTTATCTAAAATTAGAAAGACCCTACCAGTATGTTCTTGACTATACCATCTTTTATCAGAATACCATTTGTATGGAAGAATTTCAGCATAAAAAGTACAAGCCGCAACTGTTATTTCATAATTTGAAAAATAATGAGTTAATAGACCATTCCAAAAACCACCATATCCATAAGTCAAATTGTTCTTTTTTAATAAATTAACTAATTCATATTTTTCTGCCATGACACTACTATCATTATCTTTAATAGTCAAAACAGTTGTATATAAATTAGAAATAATATATGTAATTATAAAAAGATTCACCACTATCTTTCTTATTCGTGTTGTAGTAACATATTTATACAAAAAATATATACCAATTATTAGTGACATAACTATATTAAAAATAAAATATTTTAATTCTAAATAACGATAAAAAAAGGAATTAGTAAAAGTATATAAATAAATCGTTAAAAACCATGAAACACTGTTAAATATTAGTAAAAAGTTCACTTTTTCACTATTTTTTTTATAATTTTTATATAAAATAACTGGTGCTATAAAAATAAGAATAACACACATTATAATTTTAATAATATTAGATAATGTAAAAAAGGAAATTAGAGAATAATTTCTATGATTTTTTAACCAATATTGATTTCCTGCAAAATAAACAAAATAATGATTTTTATTATCATAGCCAAAAAAATTACTAATACAGTTAAATACAGCTTTAAAAGACTTAATTATTTGATGTCCACTTAAAACGTTCATATTCATAGAACTAGCTCTAGGTATATAATTATAGATATTAGTTATGATAAGAAAAGTACAATATGATAAAATTATACCTACTGATATAATTGCTAATTTTATAATATTAGTTTTTTCTTTTTTAATAACTGTTTTTATATTTGAATTTTTATGACGAAGTACTATCAAAATAATTTCTGTTAATAAAATTGGCGCTACCACAGATGGTAAATAGCGTAAACTTCCCATATTTAATAAAAACATTACAACTAATGATGATAATAAATAAATATTCTTTTTGTCATTTTCAAAACTATTATAAAATAAATAAACTAAAAATAGCGAGTTAATTGTAACTGTTAAATAAGCATTAAAAGCATAAAAATAATCTAATATACTATAAGATATACCTGTTAAAAATATAATAATTAATATTATTCCTTCTTTTTTACCAATAAATTTCTTTCCATATTTATATAAAAGAATAAAAAATAAAATTGCCGTTATTAAAACACTAACTTGCCTTAATAGGAAATTATTTTTTATAAAAAAAGATAGACAAACTGTAGGAATAGTTAAAGAAAATAACCAAAATTCATTACCATAATACCAATTACTCAAAATAAATTGTTTATCTATTTTTTGTATATGAGCAATAACATCTGTAATAACAGCATCTGATGATAATATCGCTGTGGAAGTATAAAATATATATATTAAAGTAACGACAATACCAAACAAGGCTAAAATAATAAATATTGCTTTAATAACTTTGTCTAGTAAAGATTTATGCTCTATTTCTGTTTTCATAAGTTCACTACCTTCGTATCAATTTTATATTAATTAGCAGGCAATGTCAATTTTATTATCTTTCCTAAAATCACATAATGTAATCAGAGTAAACAAAATAACTATAGCTGGTATTGCCCATCCGTATCTAAAAGCTTGGTAATGCATTGCTATAAAGAGAGTTATAATATTAAAAAGTAATGGAAATAAACAAATTAAATACTTCTTCTTTTTGACAAATTGATAATTAATTAAAATGATTAATATATCAATATATAGACCTACTCTATAGAATAAAATATTTAATAAGTCATTATTAGCTATAAAATTTAAAACATTAGTTACAAATTCAGAGTTTCTACTATTCATTATAAATTCAGCTTTATAATTAACTGAAAACTCATCATATAATGTTTGATATTTTAAAGATTTTATTTTGTCATTATCAACAACATTCCATATAATATCCGTTCCATATAAACGATCTTTTAATAAATAAAGTGGACTTTTTAAAACTTGTTTTAAATACAAACTTATTAATTTAGATTTATTTATTTTTTTATTTCTTATTTTATGTGATTCTTTAGATGAATTATAATGAAGTAATGGATCAATATTATATTTATGATAATACAATTCAAAGTCTTTAAAGCTTAATATATTTTTTGTCAAATATGAATAAGTCTCTTTAGACAATTCATCTTTATCTTCTAACATAACATATCCAAAGCCATGTATAATAGTTGCCATGTCAAAATTTGGAGGAGCCTTTTCTACTTTTAACCATTTAATTAAAGGAACTTTAATAAAGAAAGCTACAATAATAAAAGAACATATTGTAATTTTTAGCCAATTACTATGAGCTTTAAAAAACTTTGTCATTAATAATATAATTACTCCTATTGAAATATAAAAACCATTATGTCTAAAAAAGCCTACTCCAATTAAAGATATTAACAAAAACAAATAATTAAATTTATTTTTATTAAACTGTTCAAAATCGTAAAATATTAGATAAACAAAAAAAGTAAGCGCCACTAAGGCAATTGAAAAGTCAACATCTTTTAACAAGGTAACCATAATTGTACCTGTTGTTGGCATAATATTAAATATTATAGTTATTAAATCTACCCATAATAAACTTAAACCTTTTTTTTGAAAATAAAAGATAATTTTATTAAATAATAAGGCATAAATAATAATTCTAAAATAAATGAAACTGGTAACATTATTAAATATACAATAAAATAATTTTAATAATAATATATGTAAATATGGATGCCAATTAGATAAAGCCTGACTCGTTGCACTTTGTAACTCCATAAAACCATCTGCTAAATATATATATGGTGAAAATAAAAATGCATAAATAAATAAAATTGAAATAGTAATAACAAATATTAATAGGCGACTAAGAAATAATTTATTATTTTCTGGTTTACTTTTAGATTTCATTTTTAAATAAATTAGTTCAATCAAGTTCATAAAAAAAGGCATAAGTTTATAAAACAAGGTTGTTAACAATAAATATCCTATTACACTGAATATACTTATATCATCTATTAAATATTTTCCTAATATAGAAAAACTTATATACAAACTACTAAGCAAAAACATAATTTTAATTTTATTATTTTTGTCTTCAGAAAAACTATCTTTAGTAAATTTCAATAACAATAATAAACAACCATATAAAAATATTTTTATCCAAGGATTAATTGAAAAAAGAGGACTAAATTCTATAATTCCAATAGAAAGTAATAAACATTGTAACTTTTTATTTTCTAAACTTAAATTAATTAATATAAAACTAATAATATTTAATAATAGTATTATCCATAAAACACTAATATTATCATCTATATATTTATTATCTAGAGAGTATTTAAAATTATAATCCCCCATTTTTGTTGCTTTTGTTGGAACATTTTTATAATCAAAAGAATTAACATTAATAATTTTATTATTAATGCTTATATCAAAAGCAACTTCAGTTCTTTGGATTTGTATTTCTATATTTTTCTTTTTAGCAACATGAAAATTATAACTTTCTCCTGGAGCTAAAGTAGCTTTATATTGCGATGTATCTTTATTTTGAACTTTATATTCTGTATCTATTACAGAATCATTAATCATATCATATTTTATATCATACTTTTTATTAATTTTTACTTTTTCAGAATCAATATAAATGGCATCAATTATTATACTATCATTCGATATATTTTTAATTGAAATATCATTATATTTATATGAAATAACAAAATTTTGGAAAATATATATAGTAGATATTAAAGATAAAATTAACGACATAAATATCCATTTTTTATTAGAAAAATGGAATTTTCCCCTTTTAATAATATATCCTAAAAATAAGACAATATAAAAACTCATAATAATCATCAAATAATTATTATATCGATTATAAACATAAATTATACTCAACAATATTAATAAAAATAAACTTAATATTTTGGTCTTCATAATTTACTCCTTATTGATAATAGACTTTAATCTTTAGAAATGCCCCTTTCTATTTTACTATCAAGCCAAACTAATCCTATTATCATTAAGCCCTGAATTATTAATGAGACAAAATATTGATTCCAGAAATATTCTGTTGCTAACATATTATATAAGAATAATAAATAAACAAGATGATACATTATAATAGAAAAAATATAATTAAAATAAATTAAAAATATGTTTTCTTTAAAATTAATTAAATTATAATAATAAATACAAAGATTAATAAACAAACCTATAAAATAGCTAATAAATTGACCACATAATTCTAAAAATGAAATAGGTTGATTTACCAAATCTTTAATTAAAATTATAAAAGCTACAATAGTTAAAGAACTAATAAAAATAGCTTGCAAAGCTGCTTTAAAACCATACTTTTTAGTAATATAATTACTAATAAACAAAATGATAGGAAATACAAAAACAGAAAAAGTAATATTTAATACTCCTATTTTAAATGTATAATCATTTAAAGTTACAGCTAATATACTTATAGTTGCAAGTAACATA
The DNA here is from genome assembly GCA_947631155.1 of uncultured Bacilli bacterium. Lineage (GTDB taxonomy): Bacteria > Bacillota_I > Bacilli_A > RF39 > UBA660 > UMGS995. The sequence continues at coordinate 18,136 of CANRKG010000018.1, read as the reverse complement.
CTAAACATAAAACATTCATTATTAATGATATTTTTTTTGTTTTGATTTCTTTTTGTTTTTCTAGTCGTTTTTTTCTTTTTTTGAGGCATAATAACACTTCCTTTATTTTATCTAATCCAATTATATCATTATTTTTATAAAAATAAAATAAAATTAGTTAAATATATGTTACAATATAATTGGTGAATAATATGGATACACGTACTGAAAAAAATAAGAAAATTCAAACTGAATTAGAAAATGAAACTAGAAAAGAACATATAAAATATATTGTTAAATTATTTATTAAACTTACTCTAATTATTATAATTTGTTTCTTTAGTTTTTTCTTTTATTCAAAATATTCTTCAACAAAAGGTTTAATTACTAAAGAAGAAAGAATAAAAAGTGTCAAAATACCTACTAGCTTTAGTGGTATAAAATTAATTCAATTTTCTGATTTATATTATGGAGAATTAATCACTTTAGATGAAGTAAAGAATTTAGTTAATACTATTAATTTAAGAAAACCTGATTTAATAGTATTTACAGGTAATTTAATTGATCCAAATTATAAAATATCTACTAAAGAACAAGAAAAATTAATTAAAGAATTACAAAAACTAACTTCAACAATTGGCAAATACGCTGTTAGTGGTGTTAATGATGATAATAAATTTTCAACTATTTTAGCTCAAAGTAATTTTATAATCTTAGATAATAGTTATGATCTAGTTTATAATAATGATAATAATCCTATTCTGATGGTTGGTCTTTCTAGCTTATTGCAAGAGAAACGTGATATAGAAAAATCTTATAATTATTTTCAACAAGAAGCACATAATTCAAATATTTATACTATTACATTAATGAGTGAAACTGATGGTTTAGATGAAATTTTAAATGCATATAATACTGACTTAGTATTAGCTGGTAATTCTTTAAATGGTCAAATTAGAATTCCCCCTTTTCAAGGTATAATTCGTAAAGAAGGATCTAAAAAATATAAAAATGCATATTACAAAGTAAAAGATACACAAATATATGTATCTAGTGGTATAGGTTCTCCTGATGCTGGTTTTCGTCTATTTGTAAGACCTAGTATTAATTTTTTCAGACTAACAACTAAAAATAATTAAATCTACTCTACATAGATATTTACACTACCTATTTTTTTATTAGATAGATATATATCGATATACCCTACTTTTTCATTCTTATTATAATTACTAAGTTTAGTTATTTTCATAACTGTTTTTACTTTATCTAATTCTTCTTCTTTCAAAGGATAAGAAAAAGATTTTTTTAAATATAAATTATCCTTAAAAAACGTTTTATCAACAGCAAAAGTCTCTTTATCAATAATTTTATAATTTTCATACATAGAATAAACATAATTATATAAATTTTCATGGGTTTTATATTCATTAGAATCATCTAATGTTACTACTGTTAAGCGTAATCCTTCTTTTTCAGCGGTTGTTACTAAAGTCCTTCCAGCACTAGGAGTATAACCATTTTTACCTCCTGTGCAATATTCATATGAACTTAAAAGTTTGTTACGATTATACCATAAATAACTTTTGTTCTTGGTATTAGTTTCATATTTTTTTGTTTTGGTAATTTTCCTATAGATTTTATGATTTTTATATGCATAACTAGAAAGTAGTGCCATATCATAGGCAGAAGAATAATTTTTAGTTTTTTCATCTAGTCCATGACTATTAGAAAACTTTGTATCATCCATTTTTAATTTTTTTGCTTTTTGATTCATCTTTTTAACAAACTCAGTTTCATTTTTACATATATTATTAGCAATTACAACGGCAGCATCATTACCACTTCGAAGCATTAAACCATATAATAAATCATTTAATGACATTTTTTCTTTATATTCTAAATAAATACTTGTTCCATACATTTGCAATATTTCTTCTTTAGCAGTAAATTTATCTTCTAAACAACCATTTTCTATCGCAATTACTGCTGTCATAATCTTAGTAATAGATGCTATTAATCTTTTTTCATGAATATTATTACTATATAAAATTCTTCCACTATCAATATCCATAACAATACTAGAAGTTGCTGTATCCATTTTAGCACTGCTATTTACTGGAGCAATTAAAAACATTAACAAAAATAAAAAAAACATATATCTTTTCAAGTTTATCACCTAACAAAATATATGTGTTTAGTTATTATTTTATATCTGTAAAGTATTAAATAGTTTTTCACACCCTTGATAAATTTCTTGGAAACAAGATTCAAATTCTCGACTATACCATGGGTCATCTATTTCCGTTTCATTTAATAGGAATGTCTTATCAGAATATGGAAGTATTCTTTTTAAATCATCCAAATTCTCTTGATCCATACAAATAATATAATCAAATAAATCATAATCAGTAGCATTAACTTGTCTAGCTCTATGACTATCAAATTTAATATTATGTTTAGATAAAACTTCTTTAATAGGTGGATATATATCATTACCTATTTCTTCTCTTGTCGTAGCAGCTGACTCTACATAAAAATCACCTTTTTTATCTAAATTTTTAAAAATATATTCAGCCATTACTGAGCGACAGATATTTCCATGACATACAAATAAAATTCTTTTCATTATATTCACCTATTACATTATATCAAAAAAAGAAAAAAAAGACTATTTCTAGTCTAATATAATCCATGAAGTTTCTGTCTATCGGTATCAGTTATATCTTGTAATTTCCATTCATCATTTTCATCTTTTGTAAGATAAAAAGTTATTGTATAAGTTGTTTTATCTGTAACATCTTTTAATTCCTTTATTTTATAATCTGTATATTTTTTTATTCCAGCTTCATCTTCATCTGTTACAAATTCATCCTTATTTTCATCAAAGTATTTTTTAGACTTTGTAACTGAAGTTTGATAATCATAAACTTCTATTTCAGCATCAACAGTCGCTGTATCGTCTTCTACTTTTTCATCTGTTACTTTATAAGATAAATTTTGATATTGTTTTTGCATTAACTCTTTGTAATCTTTCTTTTGATCATCATCCATTTCTGTATCACTATCAACAATTACATCCAATTGAGTTAAAACATCTTCATCTAATTTTTGATACTTACCTAAGAAATCTTCTACTTTTTTACTAGGTGTATTCATAGTATCATTACATCCTACTAGTAGAAAAACTCCTAGACATATTGCTAATAATTTTTTCATTTCTATCCTCCTCATTTATATCATGAGAAGTTTTTTTTTATTTTATACATATTTTATTCAACTGTAACTGATTTGGCTAAATTTCTTGGTTTATCAATATCACACTTTCTTAATCTTGCTGTATGATAAGCTATTAATTGTAATACTGGAATAACTAATAATGGTTGTAAAAAATCATTAATATCTGGCACACAAATTTCTTTATCTACTGATTGTTTTAAAGATTCAACAGTAATGATAAAACCTTTGGCACCTCGAGAAGTTGTTTCAATTAAGTTTGACATTGTCTTATCAAAAATGTCAGAACGAGTAATAATGGCAATTACTGGAGTATTTTTTTCAATTAAAGAAATCGTACCATGTTTTAATTCTCCAGCTTGATATGCTTCACTATGAATATATGAAACTTCCTTTAGTTTTAAACTTCCCTCTAAGGCAATTGAATAATCTATTTTTCTACCAATAAAGAATATATCATTATTTTTGTAAATTTCTTTGGCGACTTTTTTATATTGTTCTTCTTTATCAATTACATTTTTTAAATAAGCGGGGATTTTTTTAAAATCTTTTAAATATTTTTCTAAATCATTAATAAGTCCTTTATCAGAAGCTGCTTTTAAACTTAATAATGCTAAAATAGCCACTTGTAAAGTATAAGCTTTGGTAGTAGCAACAGCAATTTCTTCTCCTGCTTCAATGAATAAACTACAATCTGCTTCTCTAGCTATAGTAGAAGTTTTAACATTTACAATTGCTAAAGTATCTTGCTTATTTTCTTTAGCTTTGCGTAAAGCTGCGATGGTATCTGCCGTTTCCCCAGATTGAGAAATTAATATTACTAATGTCTTATTATTATAAAAATTTTTTTGATAACGATATTCACTAGCTACTTCTACAATAGTTTTAATATGTGACTTTTCAATAAATAAACTTTTTCCAATCATTCCAGCATACATAGCCGAACCACAAGCTACAATATGAATCTCATCATACTTAGATAAATTTGGTAAAGTATTGATATTTTCTAGATACTTAGCTAACGTTATTTCCAACATTTTAGGTTGTTCGTTTATTTCTTTTAACATATAATGGGGATAACCACATTTACCTTTATTTTCTTGTTCTATATATATAGTATCTATATGTTTATCAATAATATTCATATTTTTATATACTGTTACTGTATTTTGTGTAATTTCTGCGATTTCATTCTCGTCTAAAAAGATAAATTTTTCGGTATAATTATTAATCGCTGTTAAATCACTAGCAAAAAAATTTTCTTTATTTCCTAATCCAATAACTAATGGTGAATCTTTTTTTACTACATAAAGTTTATCATTATCGTTTTTAACAATAATTCCTAAAGCAAAAGAACCCTTTAATATTTCCATTACTTTATTAATTGTTTTAATAAAATTTTTTTCTAAATATTTATTTAATAAAACAGCTATAATCTCTGTATCAGTTTCTGATTTAAACTTAATTCCTTCGTGAATTAATTGTTCTTTTAAAATATCTGCATTTTCAATAATTCCATTATGAACTAAAGTAATATTGCCAACTTGATGCGGATGAGCATTTTTAACATTAGCTTCACCATGCGTTGCCCATCTAGTATGAGCGATTCCTATTTTATATCCACTAACATCGTGTTTTTCTAATTCTTGTTCTAAATTATCTATCTTGCCGACACTTTTAATTATTTCAATTTTATTTTCAGCAAAAAGAGCTAAACCTGATGAATCATATCCTCTATATTCCAAATTTTTTAAGCCAGAAATTAATATTTCTTGAGCTTTCTTATTTCCTATATAGCCTACTATTCCACACATTTATTTTCCTCCACATAAAAATTAAGTGTGATATATACTTTGTTATAATTTTATTTTTATTTTTTAATATATATCTTACGAACCACTATTTAATCCGTAGTAGTATCCGCCGAATATTTCGATAACTACTAACCTCGTCATCCAATCTGGACCTGGCGCTTAAATGAATTACTCCTTTCTATCATTCATTCTATTATTATTATACAATAAAAAAGAGAAATTGTACCAACAATCTCTCTAACACTTTTAATCTAATCGCTCATATTGTGGTTGTTCTGGTTCTAATTCTGCTATTTCAGATTTAAATAATTCCTCAAAGCGAGGCATTTCTTTTTTAATAACATCTGGATATACATTTTTTGTACTTAAAATGGCTTTTTTAAAATCTAAAATATTAACTTCTTTTCGATTGTCAAATAAAGCATTAGAAAAAGCTTCTTGCACTAAAGTTAAAGATACATCAGGATATCTAGAACCAATTTCATAAATTCTTTTATACTCACTTGTAATATCAGTAATAAATTCCATAATTTTAGTTTGTACGAAATGAGAATACTTCATTTTAACTCCTGTTCTTTTTTCCATCTTAGGAATTGTTCCAACTAAAATAGAAATATTTTCATCTCTTGTTGGTTCTTTAACTGCTACATTTTGAAAACGTCTAACAAATGCCTTATCTCTTAGAATATATCGTTCATATTCATCAGTAGTTGTTGCTCCTATAACTTTAATATCACCTCTATCTAAAGCAGGCTTAAACATATTAGCAAAATCTAACGCTTCTCCTTTACTACCCATTAATGTATGAATCTCATCAATAAATAAAATTAAATTACTATAATTTTTTAATTCATCAATTAAAGTTTGAATCTTAGCTTCACCAGTTACTGGATCAACACCTAATAAAGCTGAAGTGTTAACTTTTATAACATTGTAATCTTGTAAAGATTTCGGAACTATTTTATTTTTAATTCTATAAGCCAAACCTTCTACAATAGCTGTTTTACCAACACCTGGAGGACCTGTTAAAATTACAGATTTATCTGGTGTTAATAAAATTAATATCATTTCTTTTATTTGCGCATCTCTACCAATTGCTGGATTAGTAATATATTCTTTATCATTAAAGTTTTCTCCATAATTAGATAAAATACTTATTCTTTTTTCTTTAATATTAAATTCTTGATTAGGGGTATTTTTCTCAGCAGTCATTTTACTTAATCTAGTTATTTCTTCATTATTCATAGTATCACTTTCCTCTTATATATTATACCATGTATTTAAAATAAAAAAAGAAAAATTACTTTTATATTTTTCTTTTTAGTTGTTTAGCTTCTTTATTAAAGCAATCCTGTGAGCAAGTATAATCATCAAATGTACAGCGAGCACCGTGTATATATCTTTCTATATCATCCTTTAGAGGATGATTTTTACTTTTTAATGCTTGGTAATACTTCATAAGCGTATCTTTAGTTTGATTACTAATTTCTAATTGGGCTGCACCACAAAGTCTTTCTTTACATTTTAATATAAAATTATCATAGGTACCAGTTTCATTAACTTGAACCATTTGTCCTTGTGGAATATTTATTCTAACACTATTAATATCATTTAACCATTCAGAAACTAATATAGGATCATCTTCTAATACTGGTGGAGTATAAAACTTATTTTCATCTAAAAACTCTATTTGATTATTAATAGTACGATGTCTATGTCCTTGAGCCACATGAACAAATGAGCCTTCATAATTAACGCTATAAATATAACTAAAATAATCTTCTCTAGATGATAGATTTTCTCCAAACAATGATAATTTTCTATTTTTGGTATTTTCCATTAATTTATCATTTAGAAGATTTTTATCTTTTAATTGTTCTAGTAAATCTTCAATGGCGTAATACATTCTGCCACCAAATTCTTTTGAAAAATCTAAATTTTTTTGATATTTTTCTAAAACAGCTGCGATATGATTAATTTGTCTAAAAGTAGTTGTATAAATCATTTCAGTTGGCATAAATACGGTAACTAAATATCTAGCATTCTCTTGAGCTAAAGTTTTAATTTTATTATCACTAAACATTGAACCATATTGATCTTTTATTTTAGTTTCAAATATATTAACCCACTTACTATATAAATCAATTTCTTTATCGGTAATAATAGATTCTTCACCCTTTTTAACAGGTGTATAACGAAGTGAACGCTCAGATGTTGTATATTGTTTTTCATTATTCAAACACATCGCTAAAATTTTCGGAATATTTTTAATATATAATGTCATATTAACATGATCATAGACACTATGATGTCCGTTATTTAATGTTCGATCAATTCTTCTTTGCGTTTTTTCTACTGGTTCTTCATAGACTGATTCAAAGCCTGATTTACTATAACAAATTCCTGCTATTTTCCCACAATGTTGTAATGCTTTTTGTTGATTAAATTTTCCATTTTTTTCTACAAATTCACTTGGTAAAATTTGAATTTTTAATTTACTAATTTCCATAAATTTCCCTCCATCATTTACCCCGAACTATTCTTTTATATAAGAATTATATCATCTTAGAATTAATTAAACAATAGATGCATCATAAATTTCTTGAATAGACTGCTGTAATTTTTGATCAAATTCTTCATCACTATCATTAACATTTAAATTTTCTAAAAGTGCTCTTGAAAAACTGGCAATCATACCTTTATTTTGAGATAATTTTAAACAAGCTTCTTTTTTAGAATAACCTCCCGATAAAGCTACAATTCGTAATACTTGTGGATTAGTTTCCAAATCTTCATAAAAATTGGTCACAGTTGGTAAAGTAAATTTAAAGATTACTTTCATTTCGGCTTTCATTAATGTTAATTGTTTTTCTATCTCTTGTTTTAAAAGTATTTCACAATTTTCTTTATTAGTTGCATTAATACTAACTTCTGGTTCAATAATAGGAATTAACCCTTTCGAAAAAATCGTCTGAGCTAAAACAAATTGTTGTTCCACAACTTTTTTGATTCCTGTTTCGTTATCTTCATGAATAACTGAACGCATTTTAGTTCCAAAAATTCCATTGCTTTTAGCAACTGTCAATAAATCAATTAAGTTTGGAATTGATTTCATTAATTGTACTCCGTCTTTTAGTTCCTCTAAACCTTGATCGACTTTTAAGAAAGATAAGATATGTTTTTTATTCCATAGATAGTTAGAACTATTTTCACCTTCGATTTGACGATTCATAGTTCCTTCAAATAAAATTACACCTAATATATGTTCATTAGTAAAACTTTTACTGGTGATAATTCGTTTGCGCATTTCATGGATAAAATCAAACATTTCTTGCTCAGTTGTATATTGATCTTTAGATATTCCATATAGTTCTAATGTTTTACCACTACTTCCTCCACTTTGATCAAGTGCCGCTATAAACCCTTTGCCATTTTTTATTATATTTAGTTTTTCTTCATTCATATTATCCCTACTTTCACTCTATTTACCATTATAACCTATTTTTCAAAAAGAAACAAAAAATTATAATGATTAATTACATCTTTGTAAACCTAAAGGAATAATATACTGTTTCATAATTATTGGGTACAATACTATTTAATTTCTCAATTATCGTTTTTTCTGTAGTATTTAAATTTTTATACCAAGAAAAAGTAAAGTTTAATTTATAGTTTGTATCTTCTAATAGTTTTTTTATATCACTAATTGTATAATGATTAATTCTACTATTATTAATAAAATACCAGCTATCATTTAGTAGTTTCTCAATATTTTCAATACTAGCTATATTACTAATTTCTCCTACTACATCACCACCATCTTTTAAATATTTCTTGAGACTATTTAAAAATTCCTTTGGATTTAATACCTTTTCTAATATATCGCCAATTAAAATACAATCATAATCATAGTCTTTTACTTGATCTAGTGTCTCATAAACAGTTGTAAAGTGTTTAGCTATTTCTTTTTTTGCCTTATCGGGTTCAATTCCATGGACTATACTATTTTTATATTTATACTTTAATTTTAAAATGGTAGTACCAATTCCACAATTAAATTCTAATATTTTCTTTGGTGGTTGGAGAATTTTTAATGAAGCATTTTTGACATCATCAAAGGTAAAGGTATTAAACCCCCAACAATTTATAAAATAATTCCGATTTTTATTTAATATTTTATAAAATTTATCTAGGTCCTTTCTAAATTCTGTACCCAAATAATGATGAATAAAAACATCATGACAAAGTACTAAGTGATAACCTCTTTTTATAATTTCTAAAGACAAGGCATTATCTTCTATATAACCAGGAGTATAATTTTCATCTAAAAATTTTATTTCATTTAAAACGTTTCTTTTTATTAATAAACAAAAACCAATTAAAAACACCTTTTCTTCCCATCTAGAGGTATCAGAAATATTATTAATTTCCGCCAGTTGTTGCATTTGTTCAAAATCATCATAGGAAAAATCACAACCTTGATCATTTTCATTATGATTAGATACTGCCCCTACTGCACCAATTTTAGGATTACTATTAAGACAAATTTTTAAATTATCTAACCAATTTTTAGTAACTATTGTATCATTATTTAAAAGTAAGATATCATTTTCCTTTTCTGCTATAGCAATACCTTGATTACAAGCTTTAGGAAAGCCTAAATTTTCATCATTTAGAATTATCTTTAAATTACTCTGCTCTTTTAACCACTCCTTAGTACCATCAGTAGAAGAATTATCAATAACAATTATTTCATAAGTACCCTTTTGACTATATTTTTTAATACTTTCTATACAATCTTTTGTGTAATCTAAATGATTATATGTAACAATAATAATTGAAGTATTTTGCATAAGTTCCTCCTAATTTATATATATGTAAAAATTAAGAGGATTTGAATAACAAAAAAAAGCAAACTTTTATTTGCTTTAATCTCTTTCTTTAAATGATTTAACAATATTACCAGTTTCTGCATCTATATAAAATTCATACTCATAGCCATCATACTTAAATTCAATTTCATATACTGTTTGGCCATACTTATAATCTAATTCATTACTTAAATCATAAATATTACTTTGGCTTATATTTAGACTATTTAAAGCTTTTTCTAAGGCTTCTTCTTTAGAGATATAATTACTATTATTATTGTCACTAATGTTATTATCATTATTTATACTACTATTATCATTATTTACATTATTGTTTTGATTAGTAGTATATCCACTATGATCATCTCTATCATCTACAGCTTCTAATTTAGCATATAAAAATATGCTTATAATTACTAAAATGGCTATTATTATTATTGCCAATATTATTAATATAGTTTTATTTTTATCCTTTTTCATAAAATCTCTCTTTCTTATTATTAATTAATTAATTTATTTTTATACACATGTATATCCACCATCAATTGGTAGAATTACTCCTGTTACATAACTTGCTTCATCACTAGCTAAAAAGATAGCTCCGGCATTTAGTTCCCCTTCCTGGCCATATCTTTGCATTGGAACATGATTTTTAGCAAATGTTTGAAAAGTTTCAGTATTAAGCACTTCTGTTGTTAATTCAGTATAAAAGTAACCTGGACAAATAGCATTAACTGTAATATTATATTTTGCTAGTTCTGCTGCTGCCGCCCTTGTAAAGTTAACCACTCCTCCTTTAGATGAATGATATGCTATCGTAGGAATTTCACAATTACCAACCATTCCATACATACTGGCAATATTAATTATTCTTCCATAGTTATTCTTTTTCATAATATTAGCAAATGCTCGAGTTACTTTAAAAACAGAAGTTAAATCTGTATTTATAGTAAAATCCCATTCTTCGTCATTCATATCAAGAACACCTTTATCTTTTGAAGAACCGGCACAATTTACTAAAATATCTACACGTCCAAATTCAGTTTCTACTTTCTTAGCACATTCATTAATATTAGCAGTATCAGTTACATCACACCTAAGAGCTAACACTTTTACATTATATTGTTCTAACTCACTTTTTAGTTCTTCTAGTCTTTCTAAACGTCTAGCCATTATTACTAAATTTGCTCCTTGTTTAGCAAATGCAAAAGACATCTGTTTGCCTAATCCTGAAGATGCTCCTGTTATAACTGCCACTCTTTCTTTTAAATTAAACATTAATCTTTCTCCTTCTTTTCATCTCTTTAATTGCAACGGTTGCAGCGATACTACCATCACCTACCGCTGTGGTTAACTGGCGTAAAATCTTAACTTTAGTATCACCTGCTACATATATACCTGGAGTTTTTGTATGAACCCCATCTTCTGATTCAATATATCCATAATTATTTATTTTTACAACATTAGAAAAAATTTCATTTTTAGGTTCTTGCCCTATAGCAATAAATAATCCATCTACTTTTATATCTTGTGTTTTATCATTCTTATCTTTAATTGTAATACTTTCTAATTTATCTTTACCGTTTAAAGAAATTACAATTGAATTTAGAATCAATTCAATATTATTTTTAGTTTTAATTTCATCAAGATATGTATTTTCCCCACGAAATTCTTCTCGTCTATGAATTAAATAAACTTTACTAGCTATATTTGCTAAATAGATAGCATCTTCTAAGGCTGTATTACCTCCACCATTAACCGCTACTACTTTATTTTTATAAAAATTACCATCACAGGTTGCACAATAAGAAATTCCTTTACCAATAAAATCACGTTCTTTAGCAATATTCAATTTTCTATTTCCAGTTCCAGTAGCAATAATAACAGCTTTAGCTTGATACTTATTGTTATTAGTTATAACTGTTTTATCTTCTTCAACCCGAACTACTGTCTCATATTTTATTTCTCCCCCTAATTTTTTAACTTGATTATACAAATTAGTCGCAAAATCAAACCCGGAAATCAACTCTATACCTGGATAATTTTCTATTTTTTCAGCATTAATAATTTGTCCACCATAACTTTTAGCTTCTAAAATTAACACCCTTTTATTTGCTCTTAAAGCATAAAGAGCACTTGTCAGTCCCGCTGGACCTGCGCCTATAATAATTATATCAAACATAATATCCCTCTTTAATATTATTTACTTATTATTAGTTTTCTATTTAATTAAATTGTATGTAATTTAATTTAAAAAGTCAATAATAATACATTATAAAAGCAAAAGAACCATCTCTTTTGCTTAATTATTTATTTCTACTCTTCTTTTCTAATTTTTTATTTGATGATTTTTCATCAGTTGTTTCATATTCTTTTTTAATAGCCGCTAGTTTATCTTGATATTTATAGCCATATAAAGAATAATAGAAGTATGATAACGCACATGAACCAACCATCCACAGCAATGAAGTAACTCTATTTTCTTCAGCTGGCTCTTTAACTACTTCATATTCTTGATAAAAAATGTTAGCTTGTAAATAATCTTTAGCAGCTAATTCCTGATTTGTAGGATTTTGATAAACAGCTGGAACTCTAAATTTAGGAGTACCTAGTTCTTCTTCTAAATGTAAATCTTCATCTTTTAATAATTCAGTAACTTCATCAGGACTTTTTCCATTCAAATCATAAAGTTCAATATATTTAACATAAGTTCCATCTTTTTGATGAAATAGTCTAGTATCATGGCGTAAAACATTTTCGGTATCAGTAAAAGAGGCTGATTGTTTATGATATTCTGTATTACCCAAATTATCAAATTCTTTGTTAACATTATAATACCATTTTATATCACCTCTATAAAAAGGCAAAAAATCACAACCTGATGATTTAATAATTCCTGCTGTTATAACGGATATTAAAACATAGGGAGCCATAAACCTCATTGTTGTTAAAGATATCTTTAAATTTCTGATACCTTTATTTTTTCTTGTACTTGATTCTTTATTTTGACTTTGTTTAGAATATTGTTTCTTATTCTTATCCTTCATTCTATCACCCCATCAATATATTTTTAGCAAGGTTATTTCCTTTGATGACAGTTTATATAATAACATATTTTTTATTATTTGTATAGGATTTTATTTATATCTTTCTTTAATTACATCATCTTTTTCTAAATGCCCAATTAATAAAGTTGATTTTGGATCATAGTTTTTAAAATTATGGTTTACTTTATCTTCATCAAAGTTTGCATAACAGTATTTACAAAAGTGTTTACAAGAATTATATACTCCTATATCAACCATTTGCACACACTGACAATTTTTTCCTTTCCTGACTGTCCAATTTTTATATGTCTTTCCTGTTAATTTGTAAGCTAATTCATGGGATAGGCATTCACCCTTTGTAAACCCGTATTCAACCAAATTTTTTTCTTCAAAACAAGTTTGAACTGTCATGCCATGATTTGTAGCACTTTTACTAAAAGACAAGCCAATTTTTTGATAATCTTCCTCTGTAAAATTTCTTTGTTTTAGATTCTTTTGATTTTTTCTGACATTTTTATAATCGTCTATAAATGAAATAATAATATGTTTTACATAACTATCTAGTATAGTACATAATCTTTCAAAAGCTTTTTGATGATATTCTATATTATATTTTTCACTTAAAAATATTGGATCATATCTAATATATATATTATCTGAACTTATAATTTTAGATATTTTTTTTATTGCCGAAATTATTTTTGTTTTATCAATAACATTAGGTTCAATATCTTTTTTATAAGGTGTTAACGTCACATGAAATAATATTGGTTTATCAATTTCTTTTAAATAGTCAATAATAGGAAGAGGATTTTTAGTACAAAACAAAATCAAATCAACATCTTTAAAGAATATTCTACTTACTAACTTAGGATTAAAAGGATTTCTAACATCAACGAAACCTTCTTTATATCTATTCATAAACCACTCAGTATAAAAAGCTACTATATCTGTTCTACCACTAACATTTAAAATCATACTCCACCTTCTTTATATTAATTATAATACTAAAAAACACATCAACAAAGGATGTGTTTAATATTTTTGTAAATTTTTATCGTAAAATTATTACTTAATTATTAATTTCAATATCTCCACAGTCATTTTCTATTTTTAAAATAATATCTGCTTTATTATAATTATTCTTAATTTTGACATCTCCTAAATCTGTTTTTGCATCAATAAAGATTTCATTAGTATTTCCTATTTCTATATCACCATAATCATCTTTAATATAAGAGTCTTTTTTTAAATTAATATTATTAACTTCAATATCCCCACAATCATTTTCAAGATTAAGATAATTTTTAACAGATTTAATTTTTATATCTCCATAACTATTTTTTACTGTTGTATCAAATACATCAGAAATTGTAACATCTCCGCAATCTTCATTTATATTAGCTATATTAGCTTTTTCTATTTCTGTATCTCCATAATTACTATCTACTTTTATAATATTTCCTCCAAGTATTTTAACATCTCCACAATCTTCTTCAACATCGATATTAGCATTTAAAAATTTATCAATATAAATATCACCATAATCATTTTTTATATCAATCTTTCCATCATATTCTTCTGGTAAATATATTTCTATCTTAGCTGATTTTTGATTAAAACAAAATCCTATACAATTTTTTTCGCTTGTTTTAATGTTTAAAGTTTCATTATTAGTTTCAACATCAGTATAATCTTTTTCACCATAAACTACAGCTTTAATATTTTCAGTATCGGATCTTTTTATAAAAATTTCACTTGTAGTAGCATCTATTACAATGTTATTAAATTTTTCTTCATAAGTTTTATCTAATATCAATTCATTACTACTTTGTAATCCAATTCTAAAACCTTTAAATTTAAATCTATTTTGTAAAAGACCAATAAAAAATATTGAAAGGAATATCATAATAGTAGATAATAAAATAATTAAAGTTATAATCCATTTTTTATTTTTCATCTTTATAACTCCTTAGCATAAATATTAATTTTAATATTTCTTCAAACAAACCAAATATAACCCATATTATCCATGTTAGATGCCAAGCCATAGTTTTAAAACTAATAATTAAGTATATAATAGTAACTATTATTGCTACTACATGTGAAATTTGCTTTCTTAAGCTATCAGTTTCTGTTTCTTTAGAAGTTTTTATTTTTTTATATTTAATGCCTACATAGATTATTATACCTGTTGCAATCCCACAAATAAGTAAGAATAAAGCACTGGCTACTATTGGATTCATATTAATAACTGGTATTGAAATCATAATCCACATAACTGCAACAAAATATAATATTATGCTAATAGCTATTCCTTTAGCTCTTTTATTTATTCTTATTTTTTCTTCAAAATCACTTGTAAATTCAATATCCTTTTGAGATTTTCTTTCTGTTAATTCAATAAACAATTCATTTGGAGTAATTTCATACAATTCACATAAAGGAACAATTTTATCAAAGTCAGGCATACTTTGATCTGTCTCCCATTTTGAAACTGTTTGTCTAGTAACATTTAATTTATCTGCAACTTCTTCTTGAGATAATTTTTTATCCTTTCTTAAATTTAATAATCTTTCGCCTAAATTATTCACTTTCCTCACCTCACGATAAAATTATACATTGTCTTTCAGTTGCAATCTACCTATTTGAGTTGGAAATTTGTCAACTAAGATTAACATTTAACTAAATATTTCATAATAAGCAAATTAAAAATATAATTTATCTACTTTTTTTATTTACAATACTTAATTAAATTACTAATAGTTTGTTTTTTATTTTTTTCAATAGTCAAATACTCCTGATCACTATCGAAATAGCATCTATATACATCATAAAAAGGTGTATCATAGTAAATAACATTACCCGTAGTAGTTGTTATAGTTCTAAACATTGGTACTTCATGATTTAATCTTACATTTATGTAATCAGTAAACAATAATATTCCCATTGCTAAAGTAAAAATAACTATTATAAGCAATAATCTTTTATACCATTTAATTGTCTTTATTATTCTAGAAATACCTACCATAAATATTATTACTCCAAATACTGAATAGATAGAACCCCAACTACTTTCACTAGGAAAAATCATAATGGCTGTTATAGAAATAAATAATCCAAATATAATTAGAATTAAAGAAATCAATTGATTATATTTAGTTATTCTTTTAGTAGAATAATCAATAGTATTGACTATATTTTCTTCAAATCTGCCTTGATATTGTTCTGTTTTTAACTTTTCACCACATAATAATTCATTAATTGTTATGTCAAGTATTTCACATAGTGGTCTAAATAAAGATAAGTCAGGCATATTTTTTCCATTTTCCCAATTACTAACGGAACGATCTGTTACTCCTAGTTTTTCAGATAATTCTGATTGAGTTAACTTTTTATTTTTTCTGCATTCAGCAATAAATTTTCCAATTTTTTCTTGATTCATAATTTTACTCCTTCCACACTAAATATTATAATGGAAAAATATTTTTGAACACGAAATAAAACTTGAATTTCATTTAATCTTACTTATTAAAAAAAGCGTTTTTGAAAAAGGGAATCAAACCTATTATAAATACAGCAACTATTATTAAAAGCGAATAAATCTTATTTACAATTGCATAATAAATTGTATAAATTAGAAAACCAATTACGTATATAAAAAAACTTACTCGAAAAATGTATTTAAACACATTAGATAATTTTTTCTTATTTAAAAGTAAAAATAAATTTTCTAAAAATATGGCAATAGAACATATTAAAAAGGGACTAATAATTATTTTACCAAAAAATTGATTTTGAAAGAAAGCCCAAGATAATATTAAAATTACTTCTAAAGACACAATTATTTGTCTAACAGTAAATACACTTTTCATTTTAGTATTTTTACCTCCTACAAATTCATTATTTATTTCATTACATATTGTATCATAAAAATATATTTAATTATAATAATGTAATACTAATTTTTTATTGTACTAATGTATTTTACTTTAAAGAACTTATCATAATAAATACTTTTATCTTTTATTAAAAGATAAACATTTATTAGGTAAAATATTAGTAATCCTCCCATAAATAAAATAATTAATAACCATTCTTGAGTTTCATCTAAATTAAATCTACTCGATATAAAAAACATTAATGTAAACGATAAAAAAATACTTCCAAAATAATAAAGAAATAAATATATGATTCGTAATGTTATTTTAATAAATCTGTATTTGTTAAATTCTAGTCTGACATTTAAAAATTTACTACCTAGAGTTTGTCCGTTTTTAAAATATGGGTAAATGATAAAGTAAACAGTAAATATAATTAAAGGTATATACTTATTATTTATAAATAAAGAAATAAATGTAAAGATAAAAATATATAAGAAACAATCTAAAGAAAAGACAGTTATTCTTCTAAGTCCAGATACTACTTCTCCTCTTTCTAAAGAATCCTCGTCTATCTTCTCTCTTGTCGGTAAAAAATTATCACCAAAACCCATTATAAAATATCCAATTACTCCTCCTAAGATATTCATAATTAAATCATCGACATCAAATACTCGATATGGATAGGGATATATATGATATAAACCTGAAGCCTGAGTTAATTCAAAAAACAAACTTAAAATAAAACTTATAATTAATGTTTTCTTAAAATCACATTTAAAATAATATCTTAAATACATCCCAAAAGGAATTGTCATAAAAATATTAAAGATAACTGTATAAAAACATGGCTCTTTAATTGCTTTCAAATAGGTACTAGGTGTTGTTAAAATAAAAGATGATTCTCTTATAAAATCATTGATAAATCCAAAAGGAATTAATTTTATCATATTTGATTTATATATAACATCTGCTTTATTTGGTAAAGGCAAAATAACTAAAAAATATATTGTTACCAAATAAAGAATAAATGAATATACAATTAATACTCTAAAAGGATTAATTGATCCATATTTATGATATTGATGTAACACAAAAGGAATTGAAAACAATAGTCCTATTAAAGGAAAAATAATAATAGCTGTTTTAATTGAAATAAAATAACTCATATTGTAAAAGGGATTAGTAAAAGACTAATCCCCACCTCCAACAATCAAATATATTACTAATAATTTGTAACATATTAATATCTTTCCTTTATAATACTTTTACTACAAGAATAAGTAATTAAGAAATATCCACCATAGATA
>CANRKG010000017.1 GCA_947631155.1 uncultured Bacilli bacterium | reverse complement strand
TTAACGCTATCGCTTTTTCAGCTCTCACCCGCATAGCGGGTGGTTTTATTATGTTCCTATCCCGGAACATAATAAAATACCAAAAGCAAAATTTTAATTTTATTTAAATCACTTTTTTCTTTGTCCGACATTCTGTTCTTTTCTTTCATTAGACATTTTCATAAAGTAATTGACCATATCTGTTGCTAACTTATCTTTTTCTATACCAGAACTTTCATTAGAACTTACATTAGTATTAAACTATTTTTCTTGTTCATCATTCTGTTCTTTTCTTTTATTAAACATTTTCATAAAGTAATTGACCATATCTGTTGCTAAATCATCTTTTTCCATATCAAGAATTTCATTAGAACTTATATTAGTATTAAACTTTAGATATTGTCCAAATGCAGACTCTCCTTTACCTAATAGTAAGTCATATTTTACTTTAATAAATCTATTATCTATCACTTGTTTAAGTTGAAATATAGAATTAGGTACAGAAATAAATCTTTGGATTTGTTCAATTATTAATGGTTTATCAATATTTGCTATTCTCCCTTTTTCTTTTTGTCTAACTTTAACAGGTTTCATTTCTTGTAATTCTAATAGGTGATGAATAAATTCTCCAAAAAACAAATTTCTTAACGTTTCTCGTATTTGACTATCATTGGAATATAATATTGGATTATATGGATCATATTCTAATTCGTCCGTCATTTCTTTATGCATTTGTTCTTTTTTATCATCAGAACCACCAATTAATTTAAAAGCAAACATTTCCAATTCTGATAATGCCTTTGTTGATTTTTTTAATTGTTGCATTTTATATTGTTTGAAACTTACATCTTCGTTTAACAATTTAATAAATCCATCGTATAAATCTACTGCTTCATCATCAGAATATGCACCTTTTGTTTCAAGAAATTTATTAAAAACTTCTTTTGTCCCATATCTTAAAATTTCTTCTAAAGCATATATCTGAAGAATAGACAATTTATACATGTTATTATTATATAATTCTTGAACACTATTTTTGAATTCTTCATCTTCATTATATTTCATTATAAATTCATTAATTTCTTTTGAATGTTTTTCATTAAATTTCATATAAAGCCCTCTTTTTTAATATGTTGTGTATTATATCGTAAATTAATATTTTTGTGAATATTTATTAAGTTTTGATACATCAAACATATACTAGTTATCAATATGCAAGTGTATTTTCTAAATTGACATAATTTAGTGTAAAAATATTGTGAAGACAACGTTATTCGAATTTTTCGAGTTTCTTATCGACCTAGTGCCCTAAGGAAAGAAGAATGTCATCAGTTTAAGGAACTACATAAGAAATTGTGTAGTTCCTTAAACTGATGACATTGAGTAAGTTGTATGATAACTATTCTTATTAAATCAAATTTCTACTTCTTAGATATTTCCATAGTACGGGGCAAACAGTCTCAATATTTAAATTTGTATTATTGAGTGCAAAATTTAATATATCTATCATTTTATTAGAATTATTTACATAACAAATTTTCAATTTTGATGAATTAATTCCATGATTTGAAAAAGTGTGTAAATTCCATTTATCTGTTCTTGTTGATTCTAAATCAGAATATTTTAATGAATAACCTCCTTTTATCAAGTATTCTTTATCATATCCCTTATTTTTAATTTCATCAATATCATTAAAGTCAAAGTCTATTTTTTCTTTAATTTTTAGATTTAACAATATATATTTATTTAAAAACATATCAAAATATTTATATGCTACAAGTCTATGTATTTTATTATATTCTGTATATTTGAAATATCCATTTATATTTCATAACTTTGGTTCCTAAATTAAACATTCCTGGGAAAAGAGGATATTTTTCACAAACATTTATCCAACAGTCAAACAAAATTAATAAGTTATCAAGTCCTTGAACAAAAAATACTTTTTTAGTATCTTCAAGAGATTGTGCATGAAATGAAATTTTAGGTAATAATCCAGTTGTAGAGATAGATTCTAAATTACTTTTTTTAGTAAAATGAAAATAATTAGAAGTTATATCATTCAATGATAAATTGTATTTCTTCATAAAGACCTCCAAACATAATTTAAGAAAATATTACTTTAACAATATGCAAGTGTATTTTCTTAATCGATAAATATATCCATTTGTGTTTATAAATATTTTATCATATTGATGTTATAATTATAAACGTTTAAAAATTTTCATTTAAGTTGATTGTATAAACATTATACAATATATTTTACATTTTTAATTATAAAATTTACAATTTTTTAAATAACTACTAAAAGTAAAAATGTTTATGATATAATAATTGTGAAAGGAAGTTGATTTTTTAATGAACAATAATATTTTTATTCCATCTTTTAAATTTGAGAGAAAAACAAAAGCCCTTAATATATCAGTATGGGGTTTTGTAGGATTAATATCTATATTTAGTATTTTTTTATTTGTAATAGTACCGTATTTATTTTTGAGTGATTTTTTTGATATTGTAAGTGCATTTATATTAGATAATTTAGGAATAGTGATGGTAATCTATATTATAATATTTGCACTTATATTTGGAATTGGCCTTTATAAATTTTTAATTACTCCATTGTATTCTTATAAATTTGAAGATAATAAAATTATAAAAGGTAGAATAATAAATTCTGAAAAAATAAAAGATAAGGATTTAGCATTTGATACTATAATGACAACATATATAGCAAAAAATATTACTAATTCAACATCGGTTATGGCAGGAAATGCAGCAATAAATATGAATACTATAGATAACTTGACAAAGCTTAATACTAATCAAGAATTTGTTAATAAATTCTTTGATACCGATATTTATAAAAAGAAAATTTATAATAACCCTCAATTGGTAAAAGAAACAAAATATTCACTGATATATATTTGTGATGGTAACAAAAAATTAGTTATTCCAAAATTATATGAAGGAATGAATATAACTAAAAATAATGGTAATGAAAGTTCACTTTTATCGCGTATATTAGTAAGAAGTTTATTTGTACTATGTATATTTTTCTTATTTTCGATGATAGATCTATTTATAGGAATTAGTAATAATAATAAAAATAAGGCTAATATTAATAATACTTGCGAATTCATACAAACTAATTTGAATAATTATGGTTATTCTATAACTAGAAATTGTAATTTTGAAAAAATAGTTTCTAATACTAGGACATCTACTATAAAATATAATATTAATAAAAATGGTAATATAACTAAAGTTGATTTAGATTTATATTATGATGTTTCCTCTTATAGTGATAATGAATTAAAATATATTATTAGTACGTTAAATACTGACTTTTCTAATGATGAAATAAACAATTTTATAGAAAAGGTAAATGCTTGCGTTAATGGTAATTGCTCATATACTAAATTAAAATCATTAAGAATTGATTTAAGTGGTGGTCTTGTAAATATACATAATTACTAATTACCCAATAATATAGCGTGCCTATGAATTTAAAATAGAAAAAGCACTCAATCTAACAAGATTAAGTGCGAACCTATTAGTGAATTCTCAACATTACGTTGTTAAGGATTCATTTTTTTATTTTATATCTCAATTTTTCTGAGTTTGATATCAATCTGGTGCCACATCAAGAAACGTTTGGAAATTTTTTAAAACTACATTATATAATAATTTAAAGAAATAAACTAATCAAATTATATAACAATAGGATATCGATATTAACAAATACTTCTAAAAAAACTTGTTTATATTCATAATAATATTTTTCATTTCCATGTTTACCAAACAAAATACCTTTAACTGATTGAAGTA
This sequence comes from uncultured Bacilli bacterium, assembly GCA_947631155.1. Lineage (GTDB taxonomy): Bacteria > Bacillota_I > Bacilli_A > RF39 > UBA660 > UMGS995. The sequence continues at coordinate 29,524 of CANRKG010000017.1, read as the reverse complement.
ATTATCTAACGAACGAACGAATTAGATAAAGTCACCAAAACAAAATTGTTATCCAACTTTCACATATATATTAAGTCTATTAGTTCAACTAATTTTCCTATGATATCTTAGGGAAGACGTACAACAACTTTTCTAATAAAATTTAATAATTCTAATTTATTTCTTCCCCCAATACCTTTTCTAAAAATATTTTGTTTTCAAATGTTCCTTTTTTTGTTCCTTTTTCTTGTGCAATAGCAATAACTTCTTCTAATGTTGTATTTTCTAATCTAGCCAAATATTTCACTATTTCTAACATATCAGCCAATTCTTCTATTCTATCCTTTCCAGTTGCACTTAAAACCTCTTGATATTCCTCATTTAATTTTTTTTCTAATTCAACTTTATATTCTTCATCAGTTAAAATTCTAGTAATTGGTTTCTCTCCATTTGATTTAATTATTTCAGGTATTTTATCTCTTACCAATTTGTTATATATTTGTTCCATAGTTTATCTCCTTTTTCTATATTAATATTATCAATATACAAGTGTGTTTCCTAAAATGACAAAAATTCAATTTAAAACTATAAATATTTTAACATAATTTTAGATATATTAAAACTCGAATTATAAAAGTCCGAGTTTAGTAGCAATCTGGTGCCCTAAGGGAAGAAGTTCAACAACTTTTAATAATGAGTTCTTAATTCATAAATAATAATTTTTTCTTTTTTAATACCAATTTCTTTATTAAAAAGGGCAAATCAACAATTACATCTATTAAATTATGAGATATTATATAATTATAAATAAAATTAAAATGAGGAATTTTATTTAATAAAGCATTATTAAAAAATATCTGTTTTTATATTAAACTCTGGATGTTCTAAGGCATCTCTAACTGATGCTTGCGAATCTGTAGTTAATATTGCATAAACTTCATTATTACTTAAAAATTCTATTTCATCAACTAATAATTGATTATCTACATCATTTATAGAACTCACATTTATAGTAAATAAATTATAATCTTTTATTTCTTCTAAAACTTTGTTAAAATCAACTTTTAATTTAAATATTCCATTAGCCTTAGATTTATCTCTAATAGCATAATATTGAGCAGGATATTGTTCTAAAAATTTTTTAACTTTTAAATAGTTGTTCAGGAAATTTATTCAATTCTAAATCATTAATCACTTTAATGCTTTACAATTATTTTCAATTTTCATAAATATTTTTGTCCTTATATTGGCTTTGACAATATACAAGTGTGTGTTTTTAAATTGTCTTAATTTATTATAAAATATCTTGTTTTAACAACATCTGTTTGGTATAATTTTATTAGGAACATTTAATAGTTGGGTGCTGCCTCTATCTTTATAGATTGGAGGTGATGCTTGATGAGTAAAAAAGATTTTTTAATCTTTGTTTTAATCATTGTCATCCTTTTACTTATAGCATTACTTTTCGTAATTCTAAATTAAAAGTGCACCTAACTCAAACAGTTTGAATTAGGTGCTACACAAATTATTGGGTAACACTCAACACTGCAATATTGAATGTTCCTTTTTTATTTTATGCAAATTTCTTTGACAAATACATCATAACATAAAAACGCACTTTTATCAAGTACGTTTCCTATCAATCTTGTGCCCTAAAGAAAGAAGTACGACAACTTTTTGAACTTAAGAAATAACTGATAATAATTATTAGCTATCTATATTATTTTATATTTTTTTAATACTTTTTATTAATAATATAATGAACATCTAATGAAAAATTGTTGTAAATATGATACACTTATATAAGCAAAGGAGTGATTATTTATGTCAGAAAAAGAAGTTAAAGAACAGTTCTTAAGAAATGCAATAGCTAAAGCAGCGATTTATGCTTATTGTGATGGATATTTTCCAGATGAAAATGGAATTAATAAAAAACGTGAATTTATTGAAATATTATCATCAGAAGAAATGATGGCAGTACAGCCATACATGGATTCTATTAAAAAGATTGCTTCTAATTTTACACAACAATATAATGAGATACCTAGATCTAAAAAAAGATAATATTAACTACTCACACATATTGACTGTCAATATGCAAGTGTGTTTTCTAAATTGACAAAATAAAACTACTTTCAATTTAATTTTGAGAGTAGTTTTTATATTTAATCTCGAAAAGTCCGAGTTTCCTATCAATCTGGTGCCTGTGATCGGACTTGAACCGATACGGTATTGCTACCATTGGATTTTGAGTCCAACGCGTCTACCAATTCCACCACACAGGCATAAATAGATTATACCACAAAAATTAGAAGTAGCAATATTATATTTCAATATTTTCTTGATATTTTGATTGATACAAATCTGTTTCGTCTGATTCCTCAGTAGATTCTTGAATAAATTTTGACATATCTGGTAGTGCTTCTATATTTGGCAATCCAAAATAATCTAAAAATTCATTGGTTGTTTCATATAAAATAGGTCTCCCTGGCAATTCACTTCTCCCTGTTTCCTTTATAAATCCTTTGGCAACTAATTTTCTAATCATCTGTGAACTAGATACTCCTCTTAATTTATCCACTTCAACTCTTGTGATTGGCTCATTGTAAGCTATTATAGCTAGAGTTTCTAATGAGGCTTGACTTAGAGTATTAGTTAAGGGATTTTCTATTAACTTTTGATAATATTCTTTATGCTCAAATTTAGTAGTTAACTTAAATTTATTTCCTAAGAAGTCAATTCTTAAACCCCTATTCTCATTTTCATATTGTTCACGTAATGCTTTAACTAATAATTTTGATTCTTCTTCATTAATTTCTAGGACCTCTCCTATTTGTTCTAAACTTAATCCATCTTCTCCTACAACAAATAGCAAACCTTCTAATACTGCTAAATTTTTCATTGTCTCACCTCACAAATAATATCATCGAATGTTTCATTTTGTGTGATTGTTAATTCATTATTTTTAGCCATTTCTAGTATTGCTAAAAAAGTAGCAACAACATACTCCTTAGATACAACTGGAAATAGTTCTTGAAAACTCACTCTTCTTTTTTTCTTTAATAATATTGCTATATCTCTTCTTCTTGAAGAAACTGTTATTTCCTTTTCTGTTACCTTAGTATTTAGTGGCTTTGTTTGTTTTTTTCTTTCTAAAAATTTTTGAAAAGCCTCTATTAAATCATCTAAAGTTAAATCACTTTTAATATTGGCATCATTATCTATATATTCTTTTATATTACTTGGCGCCTTTGTATATATTTCTTTTCTAATAGATTCTTTTTCTTTCAATTCTTTTGTAATTTCTTTATAAGATTCATATTCTAGTAATCTATTAATTAATGCTTCTCGAGGATCTTCTTCTTGTTCTTCTTCCTCTAGTTTCTCATTAGGTAATAATAATTTTGATTTAATTTCTAATAACTCAGCAGCCAACACTAAATACTCACTAGCAATTTCTAAATTAAGCGCTTCTTGATGTTCAATATATTTTAAATATTGATCTGCTATTTCTTCAATTTTGATATCAAAAATATCCATCTTACTTTCTTTAATTAAATGCAATAATAAGTCTAATGGCCCTTCAAAATCGCTAATTTTTAAATCAAAATTCATTATATCACTTTCCTCATACTTTATTATACCAAAAAAAAATGACAATTTATAGCCATTTTTTATAAACATACTAATTACTATAGATATTCTAATTCCTCATTGTTATTGCTAGGGTTAGTGGTATTTTCTACAAATGAATTTTCATTTATACGTGGGATTATAGTATCCTGATTTGAATTATTATCTTCTTCGTCATCGTCATCATCATAATCTTCATCTTCATCATCACCAAAATCATCAATTAATGATTTTATTTCTTGATCACCATTTTGATATTTAGTAACTACTTCATTTAATTCTTGTTTAAATTCCCTTTCTTCATCATCAACATATCCATAATGAAATATTTGTTCAATTTGATCATGATCAAATAAACATATTTGATTAAAATCTAAATATCCTTCGGGATATATACACCCTGTATAATCGTATAGTTTAGTTTTATCCTCTGCAGCTATGGAACAAAATCCTGTAATCATAGCTTTTTTTGTTCCACCTTTTAATAATACAACTGTTCCTATAGGTAAAAATTTTTCATCCTTATTATCCATTATTTCCCTCCATATTCTTTTTTAACTTAAATCATTTAATGCTGCATCTTCAGAAAAACTGTTAACTCCTGCGGCTTCTTCTAATTCTTCTGCATCTGTATATTGATTCTCATCTGGAATTTCAGTATACTCGCTTCCTTCAGGAGCTAAATAATCATCTTGCATATAAGCACTATCACTTGGAATTTCTTCATATCCATCTTCTGTATACTCTAAGTTATTATTTTCATCATCATAACTATCATCTACATCTTCATTTAATTTTCTATTTTTAATATATCTAGCACCAGCAACTGCTGCAGCTCCTACTGCAGCTACACCAAGTCCTACTGGAATAGCAGTTCCTAAACCTGACTTCTTATTAGTGCTTTTTGTTGGAGTTTCTTCTTCTGGAATACTAATAACTTCTTCTTGTTTTGGAGTTTCTACTTTATTATCGCTTGGAGTTTCACTAGAACTATTTAAATTATTATTTATATCTGGTGTTTCTTCATTTTTTGTTTCAGGATTCGGTAAATCCTCTCTAGGTCCATCGTTAGTTACAAAATTATTATTAGTATTAGTATTTGCACTTGCATTTTTATTTGAACTTTGAGTTTGTTGAGTTGGTAATTTTGCTTCAATTGTTGTAGTTTGACTCTCTGTAGGTGCAGGAGATGCAACGGCTTCAGAGGAAGAATTATTTTGTGCTTCCTTCAAGGCAACAGCATTATTAATTTCAGTCGCTTTTTTATCTATATTGTAACTATACGCTCCTCCAGATTTAACTTTTTCATTATAATTTGCTTGTTCTGATTCAATTGAGTGAGATAAATCATTATTAATTTCTTCTTGGGTCATTTCAGAATAGTAATCACTTGAGTAATCTTTACTTTCTAATTTTTCTATTTCTTCGTCATAATATAAATCTATTTCTAGTTCCTTTTGCCTTTTTTCCTCCTGATATTGTTCTAACAATTCTTTAGCATTCTCCGCATTAGGATCGATTGCATCAATCTTTTCTGCAATTTCATCGTATAAATTAGCCTTTTCATTTTTTCTCTTAGCCTCGATATCAGCTGCATCCCTTTTCTTTGCATATGATACAAAATCAATAGTTAATGGCACAGCCTCATTTGTAATAACTGCCGCTGTTTCTTCTACAGCATTAGATGTTTTTTCTGGCTTAAGAACAAATTCTCCTTTTTTTAATTTAACTGTAGCCCCTGTTTTTTCTATTAACTTTTTAGCTATTTCCTTTGCTTTTTCTTTACTAACCTTATTTTTTAACTTATTGTATAATTTATTAGCTTTTTTTATTTTTCCTTCTTTTAACGCTTGTTTTATCTTCTTTCTTAATTCTGCAACTGTTAATTTTTTTCCAACAGGATTTCCCAATGCTTTACTTATTTCTGTTTGACTTTCTCCAACATTATCTTGTGTTTTGTCCAATCCTTTATATGTACTAATTATTGCTTCTAAATTATCAGCTTCAATTTTTAATTCCTCAGCTAATTGTTGAATTTTGAGATATATTTTTTTAAAGTTATGTTTATATTTTTTAGCCTTCAAATGCTTATTTACCAAACAATTATATATTTGTTTAGATTTGCCTTTATCTATCTTTAAGTTATCAATATTAAACTGTTTAGCTAATCCTGAAAAAGTTGGAATACTATATTTATAACCTTTAACCATATAGACTTTATCTTTTAACCATGCGCTCAAAATTAATTTATTTTCTTCAAATATATTTAACTTAGCTTTTACCTTTATATTAGAACGTAATTGATACTCAAATATGGAATATGCATTAACGTTATTATTTGCTCCATTAATAATAGATTGCCTAATTGAATCTCCAGATCCATCTTTTAGTTTTGCACAATTATCATTATACTTTTTTTTGGTTATACTAGCTGTTTCATATTTTGTTGAAAGATTATTTAATATTTTTTTTGCATCTTCCAATTCATTATAAGCGACTGTTGATACATATTGGGCCATTTCTACCACCTCTTCTAATCAATTTTTTTTATACATTTATCAATATTTGCAATTGTATTTGATATTCTTTCTTTTAATGATTTCTCTTTACCTTCTAAAGATAAATTGTTTAAATATGAATTAACTTTCTCCAATTTATTTTTAATAACATCTAAATCAGCTTTTAATTGTGTAGCTCCACCAGTTTTAATACCATCAATAATATTATTATAGTCTTGATTAATACTACAAACTTGTTTTCCAATTGGGCTATTCTTAAACAACTCTCTTCTATTATTTTCTTCACTATAATCGTAAACAAAGCGACTTTCATTAGCATTAGAAATTGAATTTGCATCAATAGTAACCATATCCAAAACATAAGTATCTGCAATAATATTTTTAAATTTTGGTTCACTAGAGTTAGATTTTTCAAAAGTTTCTTTAATTAACCTTTTTAACTCTAATGAAGTATCAACACACTTACTCATAATAATCCTTCCTTCCTATACACAATATATTTCAAGTGAAAAGAATTTCTTTTCATTTGAAATATATTGCATTATGCAATATATTAATTTTCTTATTGATTAAATGTTTTTTGCATTTTTGCTTCTGTTTCTAAGAAGTCATTACATGCACTTTGAATATTTTTAACGTTTTGTAATAACATTTGATAATATTCCTCAAAGTCTTTTTTCCAACCATTCCAATCTTCTATAGCATAATCTGCAGAAGTACCTTCCCAATTACTTTGTACTTTTTTTACTGCGGCATCTGATCTATCTAATAAATCTTTCATTGAATTTGAACTTGTTTGAATGTTTGATGCTAAAGATTTGGCTTCTTCATAATTAATTTGTTGATTCATTATTACACCTCCCTATTTTATCTCATTGAACTTGATATATCACTATCTGCTTCTTTAACTAATTGTGCAGATTTTACAGTAGAATCTCCAAATCCTTTTAACCAATTTTGTAATTTTGCAATACTTTCCTTTTTTTCATTCCATTTAGCAAAATAAGATTCAGAGCCACTACCTTTCCAAACTTGTTGAAGTTGATCATTATATTTAACTAATTTATTTAATTCATTTAAAAATTCTTGTGCATTATTTTGGATTTGTTGTCCTTCTATTTTTACTTCTTCTGGATTCATTCCAAATGTTTTATTTGCCATTATTTCACCTCCCTTACTTATCTATTAAGAATATATATATCTATACCTTTCTATTCTTATAACATAATAATACTATTTTTTTTTACTTAGTTCAATAATATTCAATTAATTTGACAATTTTTATGTAAACAGTATTATAATTAAAATGAGGTGTATTATGAAACAATTTCATGAAATTGATGAAGCTTTTATCTGTGAAAAATGCGGATTTAGAGTTGATAAATTGGGATATTCTTGTAGAGATCATTGTCCTAATTGCTTATATTCAAAACATGTAGATAAAAATCCTGGTGACAGAAAAAATAACTGTCAGGGACTTATGAAACCAATTGCAATGGAAAAATTTAAAGATACTTATAAAATAATTTACGTTTGTGAAAAATGTAAAAAAGAACATAAGAATATAATGGCTAAAGATGATAATATTAATGTTTTAATTAATCTTTCAGTACAAAAATAGAAACTAATTTAGTTTCTATTAATTTTTGGGCTTAAATATTAATGAAAAAATAAATGAAAAGATGATTGCTGAGGTTATTCCTGCAGCGGTTAAATCAAACATACCAACTAAGATACCCATAAAACCAAAACTATTAGCTTCAGCCAAAGCTCCATGAATTAGCGAATGACCAAAACTAGTAATTGGTACTAGGGCTCCACCTCCAACATGAACAATAATTTTATCATATATACTAAAGGTATCTAAAAACGCTCCAACAACAACTAAAATACTTGTGATATGTCCCGGTGTTAATTTTGTATTATCTAAGATAATTTGTGAAATTAAACATATAAATCCACAAAATAGAAATGAATTAATAAATAACATTATTGAGCCTCCAAACTAACAGCATGCGCTATTGATAATATATTTTGTCCTTGAAATACAGAAGTAGGTGAAAAAAGTGCTCCTGTTGCTACTAATAGAACTTTTCTAATTTCTTTATTTTTTAATTTATCTATAACAAAACTATAATTTACTAGGGCACTACATACAGGGCCACTACCTCCAGCTTGAACTTCTTCTTGTTTATTTAAATCGTAAAGCATTACTCCACAATCATTGTAATTATCTGTAATGTCTATTTTATACTCTTCTTTTAAATACTCCATTAAAATATTTCTTCCATATATACCTAAATCGCCAGTCAAAATCAAATCATAATAATCAGGTTTTCTTTTCATATCAGTCAAGTGCTTATTAATAGTATAAGCTGCCGCACAGGCCATAACAGCACCCATATTATTTACATCTGTCTGATCATAATCTGTAATTTTACCAATAGTTGATGATTCAACTTTAATATCCGTTTTTTCATCTGTTAATAAGATTGAAGCTGCTCCTGTTGCAGTAAAAGTAGCAGTTTTAGGTTTAGGAGCTCCATATTCAGTAGGATTTCTAAATTGTTTCTCACTGGTCATATTGTGTGATGACGTTGTACATAGGGCATTTTTTATTCTTTTACTGTCTATTAATGATGATGCAATTATAATTTCTTCAACACTAGTAGCACAAGCATTATATACTCCTAAATAAGATTTACCAATTTCTTTAGTTCCATATGTTGTTGCTGTAATTTGGTTTAATAAATCGCCACCTATAACTAAATCAATATCATTTTTTTGAATTTTGGCTTTTTTTAAGATTGTTTTTACACTATCTTCTACTAATTTTTGTTCAGCTTTTTCCCAAGAATCTGTTCCAAAGTATAAATCTTTATAACTTTTATCAAAATATCTTTCTAGTGGTCCATCTTTTTCATATGGACCTGTAATAGTAGATGTAGTTTTTACATATACGTTTTTATAAGTAAATGTCATATTTTACCTCCTAATAAGTATCTAATCATGCCAAAGAACCAAGCAGCAACAACTCCATACAAGATAACCGAACCGGCTAATTTAAACATATTAGAACCAAAACCGCTTATAGGTCCTTCCTTCCTATAATCTAATGTAGCACTGGTCATGGAATGAGCAAAACCTGTGATAGGTATTAATAAACCACATTTTAATTTTGTTACTAATTTATCAAAAAAACCTAAAGCTGTACAAAGAGAAGCAATAAAAACTAAAATTACACTCATAAAGATAGAAGCATCACTTCTTGATAATTCAAAAAAATGACATAATATTTGAATAATACCTTCACCTAAAGCACCTACAATTCCTCCTGAAATAAAAGCAACGATAGCATTTTGAATTCTTGTTTCTTTTGCTTTATTCTTTTCAACAATTTTTTCATATTTTATATTTTTCATAAAATCACCATTTATAGTATGAAATAAATTTGTCTTTTTATACCAATTATTAATTTATTTAAAATAACCATAAAAAGAAGAATTGTTATTCTTCTTTTTATTAATTAAATCTATAAATTTTCTTTTAATTTTTGTAAAATTTTAGTTTCTTTTCTGGATACTTTAGCTTGGGATATTCCTAATTGCTTAGAGGTTTCACTTTGAGTAAGTTGAATAAAATAGCGGGAGTAAATAAGTTGTTGTTCATCTGGGTCTAATTGATTTAATTGTTCTTTTAAATCTAATATTTCTGGTTTTGTTTCTTGATCTTCCATTTTTATGGAATTATATAAATTATATTCATTATCTAAAAATTCATAATCTAAACTTTTTGTTTCAGTTGCGATAGTTTCAGTTGCTATCACCTCACTTTCATTCATATCTAAGACTAAGGATAGTTCTAATGTTGTTGGTTCTCGTGCCAACTTTTGTCTTAGAATATCCCGGGCTTTTGATATTTCTTGTTTCTTTTTTATTACTCCTCGACTAACTCTTAAACTACTATTATTTCTAATATATTCGGTAATTTCTCCTAAAACAAATTTATATGCATAAGTAGAAAATTTACATTGATCATTAGGTATATATTTTTCTAAAGCTTTTTGTAAACCTATCATTCCTACTTGATATAAATCTTCTTGATCTTGATATCCATAGTATCTATTTATAATACTATATATAATATATTCGTTGTCTAAAAGAATATCTAGTTTTTGATCTTGCGTTTTTGTTATCATTTTATCACCCTATAAATATAAATATTTAAAAGCATCTTGCCTATTATTTACATAATACAATTTATCTTTGGTATAACCTATTTTATCTTTTTTTCTTAGACCACAGAGGACTACTTGTCCACAGTTCAAAAAGATTTCAACCAGTTTACTTTGTAAATTTAAATATGTAGATTCTTCTAAGTTATCAACTTCCCTAAAATCTAGTACAAAGTATCTAAAACCATAGTTATATAGTAAACTATTAATTTCTTTACCAAGCATATTAAATGTCTTCGTATTTAAAATTCCATCTAAGTTCAAAAATGGGATTCCCCTTTCTACATCAATATTAATATTTAACATATTTATCACCTCGTATTTACACTATAAACTATAATTATTTTCTTTTGTACAAATCCGACAAAGCATTACAAAAATTTTAATCGACAAAAAAAGAATATTTTAGTAAACATTCTTTTTATAATTATATTGATTAATTACTTAAATTCTTTATTATAGGAAAAAATTTTTCTAAAAATTTATATTCATCTCGATCTTTAATATAGAGAAATCCTAAAATAGAAAATGTCATAGCGCCTATAAAATTTAAAAGTAAATCTTTCATAGTATCGATAATACCTATATCTAAATATCCCTTATTAATAACGGTTTTCTTTTTTCCATGGTCACTATATATAATTGTTTTTGTAATATCTTTTAATTTTGTAGGAGTATTAGTTGTATCATCTAATTCTACAGATGATATTTCCGTAACAAGGCGATCTTTTTGACAATCTTTTCCTAAGTAATGATCTAAACTAAATTCTACAAATTCCCAAGTTGTGCCAATTGTCATTGAAAAACAAAAAGATACAAAAGCAATAAAGATTGGGGTTAGAGAAAGTTTAAACTTATCTATTCTATTTAACGTATCGATAAAGGAAAAACCAATAGCTCCCATTAAAAATCCATTTAAAGCGTGTAATATACTATCCCAATGCCAGAAAATTCCATAAAAATTTTGAATTTCTCCTAAAATTTCTGAAGCAAAAATAAATACATATACACATATTTCTAAAGTTGATGGTAATTTTATATTTAGTTTTTTATCAACAATTGTTGGTATGGTAAAAAGAATAAGAGTCAAACAACATAAGAATACATTATTACAATTACCTCTCAGTATTTGAGCAATCATACAAACAACAACTAATAATCTTAAAATTATATATACTGCTACTGCTATTTTTTTGTCATTTTTTGGGGTTTCCAAAGGACTACCTCCTAATCTTTTTTTTCAAATAACTTCACAATATTTTCTTTTGGTAACATCATTTTTGTATCTCTATCTATCCTAAAACTAAATTTCTTTTTACTACTTTTATATTCTTCTCCATCAATACACCATGATACTTTTGGAGGGGTTAAAAATTCTATTTCTAAATTATCTGTTTGATGGTAAACAATCCCTGGAACATCTTTTAAATCCATATTATTGACTAAAAAGAATATTCGCATTAATTCAGCTTTGTTTTTTACATGACAGAAAGCTACTTCGAATTTATTATCATCTAGTTTTATATCATAGTAAACATCGTTAAACCCAGCGACTCTACTTGCATTAGTAATGAAAAAAAACGAATATGTTCCCTCATAACTTTTACCATCTATTTTATATTTTATATCATAAGAATGAATTTTATTACCTAATTGTTTTAAACCATATAATACATATGCTATTTTTCCATATTTTTCTTTTAAGCTTCTAGGTGTTGAATATGCCATATCTATATAATCTCCTAAACAAGCTACATAGACAAAGGGAGTTTCATTGATAAAACAAACATCTATTGTTTTTTTAGTTCCATCTAAAAGTAATTCTAGATTTTTAATATAATTGTTTTTTGTATAACCATACATATTTCCAACATCATTAGTAGTTCCCATTGGCAAATTAGCTAAAACTAATCTTTTTTTTCTAGCTAAATTTCCAGTAATAACTTCATTTAGGGTTCCATCTCCTCCAGCACTAATGACTAAATCAACATCCTCTAGCTTTTTAACAATTTCTGTTGCATCTTTTTTACGAGCTGTATACTTTATTTCGGTTTCATACCCATGATTTCTTAAAATATCATAAAAAGTTTGTAGGGTCTGTTTCTTTTTTAGTTTTCCACTTTGGGGATTATAAACAATTACACATTTTTTCATATTCCACCTCAGAATTATTGATATTGCTATTATACCATATAATAAAATATATATTACTATTAATTTTACAATTAAATCTTACTTTTATTATTATATTATTAACTATAAAAATAATTCTTGATAGTTAATAAATCTTTTTAATTATACCTAAAATTCCTTGTTTCCAAGGTACTCTATGCGTTTTTCCGGTATTTTTTTGAAATTGATCTAGATTTTTTACATACCATTTATAATTTCTTATAAGTGCATCTTTTGTTGAATATTTTGGGGAAAAGTTTAACTTTTTTTGGGCTTTTTCAATCGAAGCTACTGAATGTTGGGGTGCTGTTTCATATACCCACTTATATAATGGGGAAAGATGCAATAAATTTAGGATGCGAAAAGCAGTTAAGGCTAGACTTTTTGGAAATGGTTTTATTTTTTTATTATATCCAGCATAATCTAAAACAGCTTGATAATCTTCTTTCATTGTTTGGTATTCACTACTTCCTATATTAAAAGTATCATTCATTCTTCTCTTATCAATAGTTAAGCAAGTAATTATTACTTCTACTAAATCGGCAACATCTAATAATTGAAATTTATTATTTCCCTTTCCTATCATTGGAAAAGCATGTCCTGTATATGCCCAATCATAAAGTAATGAAAAAACACCTAATCTTTCTGGACCTACAAATGTCATTGGTCTTAATATAGCAAGTGCTAAACCTTTCTTACGATATTTTAGACATTCTTCTTCTGCTTTTATTTTAGCTATACCATATGGTCCTATTCCCTTTAATTCATCATCTTCTAATAACGGCCAATGATCATATATACCATAAACTGCCGTTGTTGAAATATCAACTACACGTTTTACTTTTAATTGATAGGCTGTTTTGACAACATTTTTAGTCCCATCAATATCTGTTGTATATATTTCCTCTTTTGTATAAGAAGGTAAAGCAGCTGCACAATGTACTACATAAGTACAACCTTGCATAGCTTGTTTTAATTTTTTAATATTCCTAATATCTCCAACAACAGAAGTTATCTTATCTTTACAATCTTTATAAGTAAAAGGTTCTATATCATATGAAACAACTTCATAATCTCGTTTTAATAATTCTCTAATTAAATTAATTCCTAAAAAACCACTACCCCCTGTTACAAAAACCTTTTTTTTCATATTTACCTCCTACGTATATACCACATCATTTTCTAGATTAAAATTATTTATAATTATTTTTTTTAATTATATCTTTACTGGCAATTAATCCTGTATACATTGCTTTATCCATATCAATATATTGATGTTGTCCTCCTCTACCAATAAAATAAATTTGCGTATATTTATTTAATGATTTTTTTAATTCTTTGATATTACTATAAGTTCCATAATAAGCAGGATAGGCATCTTTGACTTTATCTATCCTATAATCCTTTATTCCGTCTTTAGGAAAAAGGTCTAAATATTTCAATTCTTTTTTAACTTGCTTTATTAATTCTTCTTTAGATAATTTTGCGATTGGATCATTTTTAGAATAACAATACTCTAATGTTAATAATAGTTTATCATTATCAGAATCACTAATCATATATTTTGACCAATTATTACAAATCTTAATTCTACCAAAGTTAACCATAGGATCCTGAATGAAAACCCAACTATTTTCTTTTATTTTTTTATAATTTTCTAATTTTAACATAGCTTTTTTAGATAACACTAAGTTTACTAATATTAAATCTCTAAATGGAAGTTGTTTTATACTTTTAACAACTTGTTTATCCAAAGTATCATCTTTAATTAAAGAAATAAATCGCTTTAAAGGAATACTACTAATTAAGTAATCTATTTTCATATTTTTAATATTTCCTTGTTCGTTATAGATAATATTACTAATTTGATTAGCTTCCATCTCTATTTGTTTAACATAACTATTAGGTATTATTTTCCCACCTAGTTTTTTTATTTCACTAGCTAGTTTTTCATATATTTCACCAGACCCATATTTTGGGTAATAATATTCATTAATTAGTGAAGGTTCATTATTAATTATCTTATTGGAAAAGAATTTTTCTTTTAATATGTTTATTAAGGAAGTATCTCTAATTCGTTGTTTTCCCCAATCTATATTAATATCTTTAGGATGAACTCCACATACTTTTTTTGTATATTCTAGAAAAAACATTTCATAAAATCTTTTCCCATATCTATTAATATAGTAATTTTCTAAATTAGTTTCTTCTACTTTATGAATTAATACTTTTAAATAACTACATCCTATCATAATTAAATTAACAAACCCTATTTTTCGTATAGTATCTAAATTTAATTTTATTGGATAATCATAAAATTTCTTATTAAAATAAATATTAGATGTTGCTTTATTTATAAGCATAATTGAGTCACTATTGTTTTGATCATTACCTAAACTGACATAGTTTTTCTTTTGCTTTTCTGTTAGCTGGATAGATGCTCTATCTTCAATTGGAAATAAATTATAAATGATATCATTAACTTCTTTATAATCACTTATTCTATAAAAATGAACTCCATAATCTATTTTATCATTTTTAAAATTAACTGTTTTACTAAGACCTCCAACATTTGGTTCTTTTTCTAAGATAATAACTTTATAATCTTTGCTTTCTGTTAATAATGTATATGCTGCCATAAGCCCTGCTGGTCCAGCACCTAAAATCAATACTGTTTTCTTTTTCATAATTTATCATCCTTGCTAACAAATTAATTATAACATAAGTAGTAAAAGAAAAACAAAAGATTTTAACCTTTTGTTTAATTAATAATTCCTAGGATTCCATTTTTAACTGTTTCAATATACAACTCTAAGTAAGTTAAACTTTCTACATTTGTATTTGTAACTAAATCTACTGTAGTAACCTTTTTATTTTTTCTAGAGACAGATATTGTTCCAACTGTATCACCTTTCTTTAAGGGTAAAGTTAATTTATTAATTTTTACATCATAACTATAGCTATTACTTCTATCTTGAATATCTTCTAAAACCCCTACATCATATTTTGGTTTTATAACTATTTTATTTTTATTACCTTTATCAAATTTTATCTCTTCTATAACATCATTTTTCTTTTTTAAAATTGTTACTTTTTTTGTATTAAATCCATAATCTAAAAGTTCCATGGTTTCGCTATTTCTAACTTTACTTTCTTCTTCTCCTAAAACTATTGCAATCAATCGCATATTATTTTTTTTAGCTGTTGCAGCTAAACAATATTTAGCAGCATCTGTATGTCCTGTCTTTAAACCATCGGCTCCCTCATAAAAACGAACTAACTTATTTGTATTAACTAGCCAAAATTTATTTTCTGTATTTTCCCTTAGATAATCTTCATAGACAGAAGAAAATTTTAGTATTTCTTCGTGCTTTAATAAATTTTGAGCAATGATTGCCATATCATAGGCCGAAGAATAATGACCTTCTTCATCAAGACCAGTACTGTTCTTAAATTGCGTATTCTTTAAGCCCAACTCTTTTACTTTTTGATTCATTAATTTAACAAAGTTAGCTTCACTTCCACTAATATATTCAGCCATGGCGACAACTGCATCATTAGCACTTGCCATAGAAATACCTTTAAATAGATCTTTTACACTCATTTTTTCTCCAGGCGTTAAATAGATTTGTGAGCCTCCCATTCCAGCTGCATTCTTACTGACTTCTACTATATCTGTCCACTTAATTTCTCCTTGTTCTATTTTTTCTAAAATTATAGTTTGCGCAACCATCTTAGTCATAGAAGCAACGGCTACTTGCTTATCTTTATCTTTTTCAAAGATAATTTGACCAGATGATTGTTCCATTAATACTCCCGATACTGCATTTTTTATTAATGTAACTTTTGAGTCTGTTTCTTCTGCATCTACGGGAAATGGTATTATTAATATCGTTAATATAAAAATATACCAAAATTTTTTCATAATCTCCTCCTATAATTTCCTATGTTATTTCTACAAAAATTATACATAAACTTTAATAATTACTATATGATTTTAATAGGTGAGTTAATGAAAAAATATATATTTGGATTATTACTTATAATTATTGTTACAGTTATTATTATATTGTCTAAATATTATCTGTTTAAAAATAATACAGATTCCCCAAATAATAATCTTAAATTTTATAAT
Source organism: uncultured Bacilli bacterium (assembly GCA_947631155.1). Classification (GTDB taxonomy): domain Bacteria; phylum Bacillota_I; class Bacilli_A; order RF39; family UBA660; genus UMGS995. The sequence goes on along the minus strand of CANRKG010000017.1, from coordinate 12,852 downwards.
CCTTCATATAAACAAAGATACAATAAGTATAAGAAACAACATTCTGATTTATCCTTTAAAGAGATAGTCACGCAAGTAAATATTGGACTTGATTATAGTTTTTATACCCATACAAAAAAAACACCTTATTTAAATAAGAATTATATTTTGGTAAATAAATACTTATATTTAGGTAGTGATTATGTACCTTCTGAACTAGAAAGCCTTTCAAGAGACTTTGCTAGAAATGGAATGAGACTAGTTAAGAGTGCTAAAAGTGCTTTTGAAAATATGGCTCGTGATGCTTTAGAAGATAACATTAAAATTATAGCTATGTCTAGTTATAGAGATTATCAATATCAAGTTAATTTATATAACAATTATGTTAAAAACGATGGTGTTAGAGCTGCAGATACATATTCTGCTAGACCAGGATATTCTGAACACCAAACAGGATTATGTGTTGATGTTTATGATGGTATTATTGATTATACTAACTTTGAACAATCTGAATCTTTCCAATGGATGAAAAAAAATGCCTATAAGTATGGCTTTATTTTACGATATCCTAAAGGAAAGGAATATATTACTGGCTATCAATATGAATCTTGGCATTATCGTTATGTTGGTAAAAAAATTGCTAATTATATATATAAACATAATCTTACCTTTGACGAATATTATGTACAACAAATAGAAAATAACTATTAAACTTCAAAGCTAGTATCATCAATAAAATGGTAGTTTGTTTTATATTTTAATTCCCTAATTAATCTAAATAACGCCTCATCTTTTTTCTTAGCTTCTATCATAATATCAACATCTACTGAATATTTTTTAATTAACTCAATAAATTCAATAAATTTATTACTATCAATATAATCACTATGACTTCTAATATCTTTTTTAGTTAAATTTTTAGGTGAAGAAAAATGAACTTTAGGATTATTATTTTTCCAGGTACTAAATATTTTTTCCAGATTTTGATCTAAATCTATACCATTATTATTACATATATGATGGTGATAATCTAAAATAATTGGAATACCTAATTTTTGATTTAAATAAAGACAATCTTCAATATTGAAAACTTTATCATCATTTTCTACCGCTATTGATTTTTGGATACTTTTAGGAAGAGTTTGATAATTATTAATAAATCTAGTTAAAGAGTTTTTCTTACCTAAAACACTACTCCCAACATGTAAAACTAACACTTTAGATTTTATTTTTAATTTCTTTAAAAGATTATAATGATATTTTAAAATTTCTTTACTATTCTCTAAAACTTCTTGATTAGTGCTATTTAAAACACAAAATTGATCAGGATGAAAATCTACTCGCATATTTGATTTTTTAATTTTAGTAGCTAGAAAGTTATAATAAGTATCATATTTAGTTAAATAATCAAAAACAACTTCTTTTTTAGTTGCTAAGGGAATAATCTTAGAAGAAAGTCGATAAAAATGAATATTGTTGGCTATATTATAATCAATAATTTTTTCTAAATCTAATAAATTTGATTTTATAATTTTATCTAATTTATCATTGTTTTGTTCTTTAATATAATTAGTATAGGTATAATTACTAGAAGTAGTAATGCCTTCTAATGTTTCACTAATACACGCATAGCCTAGTCTAATAACCATAAAAAAGCTCACCCTTATTAGTGTGAGCTGTTTAGTTTTATTTAATCAAACTTTTCGCCTAAAAACTTATAAAAATAATATAATGATGTATATTCTACCCAAAGAAAGAAAACTATATTACTAATCTGAATAAAGGCTAAAATAGTATCGTTTTTATATAGTTCATTTACAACAGATAAATCAATATGATTCTTTGTTGACAAGGATATGATTGCCATAAAACAAAAATATAAAAAACTTAACACAATACAATTAATAACTTTTTTACTTTTAGCCATTTTAGTAGATAATATAGTGCATATAAATGCTACTGTAGTGGTTAATATAATAAAGAAATAAACTACCATAGATGGAAAATATAAATAACTTAGTAGTAACCTAATTAGACTATCAATACTTTCCATAGCATATGAACGATAAGCTATCATTAACCCTATCAAAAAACCAACACATATAATTATTGATATAATTTTTACTATCTTATTGTTCTTTTTAATATTAAGAATTGTGAACAAAAATAAAAGAAGGCTTAAAAGGAATAATTCGATTCCCATGAACGAGGAAATTATATATTTAAATATCATTGTTAATTTGTCTATTACTGTCATTTCCATCTAGATTTACCTCCTTTTTATACTCGTTCTAATATATAAATTGTTTGTTCTGTATCACTATCTTTTGTACATGTAATTAAGGTTAAGCAAGTTTTATTCATATTTCTTGTAATAGTAGCCTGGCCTGTTTTTGGTATATTATATATGTTAACAATCTGATACTTATATTTTACACTATTATAAGTAACATAGGCCATATCTCCAATTTTTAATTTATATAAATAGGCAAAAAAGGATATATAGGCATCACCTGAATGAGCCATTAAAATTAAGTTGCCATTTTCAACATCTGGCATTGTAGAACCACCTACTAAAGTTACATTATATTCTACATTATTATACTTAGAATCAAATCCATAAAATCCTCTTTTTAAACCTATCTTAGGAATTTCTAAAACACCTAAATATTTACCATAATTTATTTTTTTTTCTTCTTTAGGTTGTGTTTCGGGAACTGTATCTTTCTTTTCTTCCACTTCTGGAATATCTTCTATAACTTCATCACTGATATTATTATCAATTTGTATTTTCATATCCGAAAAAAGTTGTTTTTTTATTTCTTTAATATGATTAGCAGCTAAAATTGATATTCCTATAATTACAAGTAAAGAGCCAAATAAACATATATGACTCTTTTTAATTTTTTTATTCATTTGTTTGTTTTCTTGGTTTGACATTTACGTATATAATTCCAGCTCCACATAATAGAATTAAAAATCCAACAAAGTAAATAGAATTAGAAATTTTACTTGCAGTATTTGGTAATAAAGTAATTTCTGCAATTCCTGAAATTTGTTTGCTTTCTTTTCCAACTAATACGGAAGGTTGATGACTATTAGTTTTATCTACATATTGATAAGCTGCATCATAAGTAATTGACATAGATGCTGTAACTGTAAATTTTGGTCCTTTATTAGCTTGATCTGCTGGTATAGTAATATAAAATTTTGTATTACCTGGAATATCAGTAAGTTTATTTGTAATTTCTGTACCGTCTTCTTTATAAACTTTTAACCCTGTTGGTGCATTAGCAAATGAAAGTGAATATGATTGATATGATCCTGCCCCTGTTATTTCTATAAGATCAGATTTATATGCATCGTTTTCTTTTGTCCATTTTTCGGTTGTCTTAATACTAACTTTAGCATTTTCTGGAGCATTTGCTGAAGCTTGTTTAGCATTATTTACTAAATTTTGAACATATGAATCCCATAATATATATCCTGTTAAGGCTTGACTATTATAGGTATAAGAAGAACAACCTTTTTCTTGATTTTTTGAATACTTCAAGGCTTTACTAACTGCAGTTTCTCTTGTAGCTACTCCTTGAAAGCCCCAAATAGCTTGTTGTGTAATCCAAACATTCATCATTTCATCAGTTAAATCTGTTTTACAATAATCAGCTTCTACTTGATTACCTTCTTGTCCAACTACTCCACTAATTATTTTCTTCTTAGGATAAGAATTTAATAAAATATAAGCAATTCCATAATCCATTTTTTCAGCTTTAGTTAAAGTGTCATTACTTATAGTTTCATTACTTCTATCTGAGCAATATAAAACATATCCGCTTCCAGTAGATAAAACAACTTGACTTCCTGTGTCATTTAAGTCTTTCGTAAAAGATGGCCCAACTTCTCTTGTTACTGTGTCAGGTAATTTATCAGCATTTGTTGTTAAATTTCCCGCTATGGCTTCAGCATTAACATCAAAAACCATTCCAAATACGCATAAAAATGCAATAATACATAATAATACTCTACTTTTTTTCATTATTATCTCTACCTTTCTCTATCTTTATATTATCATTATAACAGATATTTTATTTATGTAAAAACTTTTTTTCTTACTTGACGTAAATTAAAATAAATTTTTATAATCTTTATCATTATAATTAACTATCCTAATTAAATTTATACTTATGAAACAGTAACTAAGCAATTGGGATTCGAAAAACATCTGTTTTTCGAATATTAAAGCCTAATTTTTGATATAAATAATGTGCTGCTACTCTAGATTGATTAGATGTTAATTCCAAATATACTATATCTTTTTCTTTACATATTTTAAAAACTTCTTTAAATAATTTAGTAGCAATACCTTGATTTCTGTATTGTTCTAAGACACAAACATAATTAATGTGACCATAATAATTATTTTCTACAGTATTATATATTTTATTTAATATTAAATAACCAACTACATTATTATCAATAGTAGCTACTAATTCTATATTTTCTTTCGTTGTTATTCCTTCTCTAGTATGGCTATATACTTGTAGTAATAATTTATTTAATGATTGTAAATCTGAATCTTTATATTCTCTTATAATTACCATTTTTTCTCACCTATCTTATGACAATTATAGCATAAAAAAAAGAGAAAACTATTAAAAATTAGTTTATCTCATTTTCATATCCATTAATTCAACACATCTTTTGGGATTTTCTATAACTTTACTATAAAGACTATTATATTTCCTAATTTCTTGAATAAACTCTAATTCTTCTTTTGCTACAGAAATGGAATATTTTTGATCGTTATCGGCTACAATTTCATAATCATTTCCTAAGAAATAATTAATATCCACTTTAAAAACTTTGCCAAGAGCTAATAAAGTTTCAAGTGTTGGGACTCTGGTTCCATTTTCATAGCAACAAATACTAACTTTTGTAACATTAATTAAATCACCTAACTCTTGTTGAGTTAAATGTTTTTCTTTTCTTAAAGATTTAATCCTTTTTCCAAGAAGCATAATCTCACCTCATATAATTATCTTCTTCATTTTCATTATAAATATTCCAAAAGATAAAATGGTTAAAGTTAACTAAAAATAAACTTTACTTTTTGTTTTTTGTTTCTTTGTCGCTATTTGAGGTTAAAAAGGTTACTTTTTCGGCTATAACTTCTAAAATGTTTTGTTTTGTATTATCTTTTTCTACAACTCTTGATTGGATTCTTCCCTTAATTCCTAAAATATCTCCCTTGTGACAATATTCTGAAGTATTTGTTGCAACATTATCCCAAAGAATACAGTCGATGAAATCTGTATCATACAAACCATCCATGTTTTTAAAACTTCTAGGAACAGCCAAAGTAATACTAGCTAGTTTTTTTCCTGTTTCTGCTTTATTAATTTGAACTTCACGGGTTAATCTTCCTACTAATACAACTTGATTGAGCATAATCCCTCCTTTCTGAAACGTATCATACACATACTATAAAATCTTCGCAAATTGCCTTTTTGCTATAATAAAAGCCCATTTAGGCAAAAAAAATAAAATTCATTTAAACAAATTTTATTTTCTACTTTAAATAATTTATACATTTTTTAAAATTAATACTTTAAAGATTTCTTTTTAAAAGTTGGTTTAGTTCTACTGCATATTCCATTGGTAATTCTTCACGAAAACGATCTATAAAACCTAAAATAATTAATTCTGTTGCTTTTGCTTCACTTATTCCCCTACTCATTAAATAAAATAATGTTTCTTCACTTATTTTAGAAACTGTTGCTTCGTGTTCAATATTACTTAATGTATTATTACAAATATTGGTAGGTATTGTATCACTCTTAGATTTTGCATCCAAAATTAGAGAATCACATTTAACAATCGATTCGCTATTTAAAGCTTGACCTTTAATTTCAACTTTACCTCGATAAGTAGCATTTCCACCTTCTTGAGCTATACTTTTAGAAATAATATTACTTTTTGTATTTTTTCCCAAATGAATCATTTTAGCGCCACTATCTTGTTGTTGATTTTTCTTAGCAACACTTATCGTAATACATACACCTGAAGAATTATCCCCTTTTAAAATACAACAAGGATATTTCATTGTTACCTTTGAACCAATATTTCCATCAATCCATTCCATAGTTCCATTTTCTTCTACTAAAGCCCTTTTGGTAACTAAGTTATAAACATTCGTAGCCCAGTTTTGGATAGTAGAATAACGACATTTACTATTTTTACCTACATAAATTTCAACGACTGCAGCATGTAAAGAAGATTCACTATAAGTTGGAGCTGTACACCCTTCAACATAGTGTAGTGATGAATTATCATCTACAATGATTAAGGTTCGTTCAAATTGACCCATATTTTTACTATTAATTCTAAAATAACTTTGTAGAGGTCTATCTAAGCTAGTGTTCTTAGGTATATAAATAAAACTTCCCCCACTAAAAACAGCACTATTTAAAGCTGTAAATTTATTTTCATCTGTCTTTACAATTTTCCCAAAATATTTTTTAACAAGTTCTGGATATTTTTTTATAGCTACTTCAATGGAAGTAAAAATAACATTTTTCTTTTGTAACTCTTCAATCATATTATGGTAGATAACTTCACTTTCATATTGAACACCAATTCCATCTAAATGTTTTTCACTTTCAATAACACCTAACTCATTTAGTTCCGCTACTACAGGTTTCAAGACATTATTCCAATCATTTTCTATTTTTTTATCAGCTATATTAGATTTATAATAAATAATATCATCAAAATTAATATCTATATCAGGACCAAAACTAGGCATATCTTGTTTTTCAAATGATTCATATCCCTTTAATCTAAAATCTTTAATCCATTGACTTTCTTCTTTAATAGATGAGATACTTTCTACATTTTCCTTAGTAAGTCCTACTATTTCCATATTATCACCAACTTTTATTTTTGTTTTATCTTAGCAATTTGTGAATTAATATAAAATAATTTAAGTGCATAAGCATCATTTTTTTCTCTGTCATTGTTAATAATTCTAAATAATTTTCTTCGATTACGGCGCTGTTCAAGTTTTTTTACTGCAATACTAGCTTTATCTTTAAAATACATATCTGAACTAAGAATGAATTTTTCTATATCATTCATTTCTATAGATGGATTAGCTTTTAAATCTTTTATTAGTTCATCATTACATTCTATAGCACAAATTCCTAAATCATCAATTTGATTTGGATCTTCAACATATAATTTAGAACCATATTCTATACCTGAAGTCATTGTATTTGAATAAGGAATACGCTTAAAGGCTGGATATGATTCATATGGCTCTATAACATTGTAATATCTTTTTTCATCACTATTATAATAAGCGATAGCCTTTGGCATATTATCATCTACTTCTACTCCTAAATTTTTATCATAAAATCTCAAATCAATTAATTTTATATTATCTGTTTTTATCTGTGGCATTATCAATCAACTCCAATATTTTTTCTATAGCATTACTAGGTAGTAAAGCACACATTTTTCTGTTTGGCTGCATATATATTTCATCGTACACTATTAACTCACCTAATAACTTTTCATCATATTTTTTTTCATTTATCATATTTTTATAATTATTTATAATTGCTTTAGCTTCTTCTAATGTCTTTCCAATTAATGTTTTAATTAAAATACTCGTAGCTGAAGTACAAATAGCACAAGCTTCTCCATCAAAAACAATATCTTTAATAATTCCATCTTCTTCTTTTAACTGCATATCAATATTATCTATACAAGAATCACTATTAGTATTTTGATAAATGTAATCTTTATCATCTGTTAATCCTCTATTAACAGGGTTTTGATAATTATCTAAAATAATTTCTCTTCTTATATTTTTATCCATTATTATATCACCACTTTAAAAATATCTTCACTATTTTTTAATACTTCTATAACTTTATCAATTTCTTCTTTAGTATTATATAAATATATACTAATTCTACAAGTATTCTTAATATTTAAATCATCTTTTAATACTTTAGCACAATGATTTCCTGCTCTTATTGAAATATTATAATGGTTTAAGTATACTGAAGCATCTTGGCTAAAAACACCTCTAATATTAAAAGCAACAATTCCACTATGACTATTTTTGTTATATAAAACTATATTTGGAATTTTTTCTAAATTTTCAACCAAATATTTTTTAAGTTGATACTCATGTTCATGAATCTTGTCTACACCTATCGAAGTTATATAACGGATGGCCTCCCCTAGACCAATAACTTCTGCGATTGGTGGTGTACCAGCTTCAAATTTTATCGGTGATTCTTTTAAAATATATTGTCCATCGCTTTCAAAATTTTGATTCATTCCTCCACCATATTTTAGAGGTTGCATCTTATCCAATAGTTCTTTCTTTCCATAAAGAATTCCTACTCCTGTAGGTCCTGTCATCTTGTGAGCTGAAAAGGCTAAAAAAGAGACATTAGCTTTTTGAACATCAATTGGAACATGCGATGCACTTTGAGCTGCATCAACCACAAAATATATATTTTTTTCTTTACAAATATTTCCTATAGATTCAATATCTCTAATATCACCAATAACATTAGAAACATGGGCTAGAGAAACAACTTTGGTTTTAGGAGTAATACTATTTAAGAAATTTTGAGTAGTAATTTCATAATTTTCATCTAAAGGTATATACCTTACTTTAATACCTTTTTCTTTTTGTAAAACTAACCAAGGCAAAATATTTGAGGCATGTTCTGCTTTAGTAATTAAAACCTCATCATCTTCTTTTAATATATTTTTAAAAAAGCCAAAAATTATCATATTAAGAGCTTCTGTTGCTCCTGATGTATAAACAATTTCTCTACTATCTTCTGCATGAATAAAATCTTTGACTAAATCGCGAACTTTATCATACTCAGAATTTGTTTTAATTGCATTATCATAATCTCCTCTATGTATATTAGACGTATATTTAGTATAATAATCGACCATTTTATCTATTACACATTTAGGTTTTAAAGTAGTTGCACTATTATCTAAATATATCATGTCTTGTTTTTGACTTAGAATAGGAAAATCTTCTCTATTCATACTCTTCACCTCTTATATATTTTCAATTTCTTTTTGCATCTTGATGACTTCATCTTTATCCATAGAACCTTGATTTAATAATAGACCTTTTATTAATAGTTCTATGGACTTATCCAATGAGATCCCCCTACTCATTAGATAAAATAAAATATCATCTTTAAATTTGCCAATATAAGCAGAATGGGAAGAAGAAACATCATAGTTATCAATTAACAAACTTGGTGAAATACTACTTTTCCCATCAGCTATATTAATTATTTGATTTTCTTGATTACATATACATCCACTTTTATCTTTAGGAACTTTACCTACTATTTTAAATGATAATGATTGATTTTCGACATTAACACCATGATTATATACATTACTTATCGTATTTTTATAGTTGTGATTAATTTTCATCTTTAAGGTATTATTATCATAATTAATCATACTAAAATGATATTCAATTTCTGCTTGTTCACCATTTAAATTTATCTCTATTTCTGCATCTTTATTAACATGATAGTGGTATAAAATCAGATGACTATTTGTACTTAAGTCAATTGTTTTAACTACTTTTTTATCAGTAAATAGATATATTTCTTTGGTTTCATTATTCGATAAAGTAAGTATATTATTTTCTTTCTCTTTTATTTTATTCATCATTATTACACTCACTTACTTCATTTATACTATTATAACCAATTTTTTCTGTTAATTTTGCTAAAGAAATATTTCCTGTTTTTTGAATTGTTCCTTCTTTCATTATATGAACATAATCTGGTTTTAAATAATCTAAAATTCTTGGATAATGTGTAATTATTAATACCGAAGTGTCTTTATTTTCATTTAAATAATCATTAATATTATCACAAACTATCTTTAAACTATCTACATCTAAGCCAGAGTCTATCTCATCCAGAATAATAAATTTAGGTTTTAACATTTTTAATTGAAGAATTTCATTTTTCTTTTTTTCTCCACCAGAAAAACCTTGATTTAAGGATCTATGTAACATATCTTCTTTAAATTCTATCTTATTTATACATTCTTCAAGCTCCTTAATAAAGTCAAAATAATTAATTCTTTGACCTGTTGTTTCTTGAATAGCTGTTTTAATAAATTCACTATTAGTTACTCCTTCAACTACGGTAGGATCCTGCATCGCTAAAAAGATTCCTTTCTTAGCTCTTTCATCTACACTTAAATTAGTTATTGATTTTCCTTGAAATAGAATGTCTCCTTCTAATAATTTATATTTATTGCTTCCCATAATAACTTTAGATAAAGTAGATTTTCCTACTCCATTAGGACCCATAATAGCATGAATTTCACCAGGATTAATCGATAGAGAAAGATTGTTAATTATATTTTTCTTAGCATCTTTAGTTTGAACTTTTATATTTTTTATTTCTAACATCATACTCTCTCCTTTATCAAATTATATATTATTTTATCTAAAAATATTGTTGCTTTTTAAAACACCAATATTCTACCACAAATTAAAATTTTTTTAAAGTAAATAAAAGAATACAAACGTATTCTTTTCTAATTTCTTTATTTTTCTCTTTTATAGTCTTCCGCCAGAATTTTCTGGAATACTAGAATCGGAAGAATCTCCTAAATAATTAAAGCCATTATAAGTGGAATTAACCGGAGAATTATTAGTATAATTTCCATTTAAATAACTATCAATATCTATAGTTGTATTTTTATAAGGAATATCATTTTTATCAACTGGTTCTACTAAGAAGTTAGAAGCTTTTCCAACAACATCACTTAAGGCTTTCATTCCGCCTACTTGTTTTCTTAAACCTTCATTTTGATTTCTAAGAGATTCGTTAGTTTCCATTAGATGTTCGATGCCGCCCTCAAGCTTTGTAATTTTTCTAGCTGATTGAATTGATTCAGTTCTATATTTTTCCATCTCACTCCTTAAAGAGTCTATTTCCTGTTTACTTGAACTATCTTCAGCTTTTAAGATTTCTATTTCCGATTTAAGGGCTTCTATTTCACCAGATTGTTTATCAGTAAATAATCTTAAATTTCTATTTTCTTCTAGTAATTTAGTTATTATATTGGTAGCATCTCTAATAGTAGGAGTAGCTATATCTTCATCAGTTAAACTATAAGGCTTTTGAACTAATTCATTTGCTTCAGCAAGTTGATTATTACCAGCAGTTGGTGTATTTTCTTCTGGAGTATCACTAGCACTACCATCATCTGTTGTATCGTCATCAGTAACATCACCGTCACTATCATCAGCATCTGTTGTATCGTCATCGGTAACATCACCGTCATTATCATCATCGTCTGTTGTATCGTCGTCGGTAACACCATCGTCATTATCATCATCATCTGTTGTATCGTCATCGGTAACATCACCGTCACTATCATCATCGTCTGTTGTATCGTCGTCGGTAACACCATCGTCATTATTATCATCATCTGTTGTATCTTCAACAGTAATATCACTATCTTCATCAGATAAATTATTTTCGCCTACATTAAGGTCATTACTTTCATTTTCTGCGATATTTTCATCGGTTAATACAGTTTCATCAGCAGTATCTGCTGTAACCTCAGGTATAGCTGGATCATCATTTAAATCATTACTATTTGGTGTTGTATCAAAATTTTCTGTTTCTGGAGGCGGTGTTAATTCATCATTATTTGAAGAAACATTTTCTCCTTCTGGATTAGGTGTATTATTATCATTTGGAATATCATTAGCAATATTTAATGTTATTTCTTGGTCATTATTAACATTAGTATTAGGTAAAGTTTCAGAAGATTCTCCCGTGTTTGGAGGAAGAGTTGACTCTTCAGGTAAAGTTTCTGTTGCTTGCTCCTGTGGTGCCATCGTTTGAACTGGAATATCAATATTAGGTTGTTGATTATCTTCTGGAATTGTCTCACCATTATTTTGACTGTTTTCTTCAGGTATAGTTTGTGATTGTGGTGGCAATTGTGTTTCCAAATTCTCTGTAGCTTGTGGAGTTTGTGGCGCTGATTCTGGCGGATTTACTGCTAACTCTGGACTACTCTGAGAATCATCAGTAGCTGGTGTTTCTAACTGATTAGGGTTAAATTTCATAATAGTTGCGCCAACGACATTAGTAGCTAGATAGTAATCACCATTATTTTCTCCAATAAAACTAAAATAGTCATTAGCAACATTTATTCCATCAAGTGTATATATTGCACACTCAGAAAATTGATTATCAAAAATAAAATCTCCATTTAGTCCCATTATATCTTTCATTTGTTTTTTTATCGTTGCTGCACTTTCAGAAAGACTTTGCACAATAAATGGATCCGATCTATTTTTAAGGGCATTAACTACAGATTCTTTAGTAGGCACATTTTTTTCTACTAATAATAAATTGTCTTTAATTGGTTTTATCGTTTTATTCTCAAAAGGTATTAAAACTTTTCCCTCAGGATTAATTACTCCTAATTGTGTATATGTAGCATGTCCAATTGCTTCTTTTAAATTAGTTGTAGCAATTATATTTCCGTTTGCTAATTTATAGTCTTTAATAAAATAATACAATGTATTATCATCAACTTTTCCGTATGTACAAGGTTCATCTTGATAACCAGCATCTTGCACAATACCCTCTAGTATCTCCATATAACCACCACCTTTTATGCCCCTTATTATATAAGATATAATAACATATATTAAAAAAGAAAACAATATATTTAGACAAAAAATCATTAATATGTTAAATGAAAAAGTAAATTGCGTTTAAAGATAAAGAAGTGAAATTTAGTCTTTCATCAAATTTAGTCAAGGAC
>CANRKG010000016.1 GCA_947631155.1 uncultured Bacilli bacterium | reverse complement strand
AACTCGCAATTTAATTATAATACATTTTTTTAAATATAAAAAGACTATTTTCAAATTTTGCTTTGTCAACAGTCTGAGAATCTATGATATAGATTCTTTTATAATTATTTTTCTGTATCTAAGGAAATATCGTAATATTCACGAACTTTTTGTTCTAATTCTTCCTTTAGCTCTACATTATCTTTTAATAATAATTTAACATTTTCTTTTCCCTGACCAAGTTTTTCACCTTTATATGAATACCAAGCACCAGTTTTATCAATTACTCCAGCTTCGACACCTAAATCTACTATTTCACCTTCTCTTGATACACCTTCACCATACATAATATCAACAACGGCTGTTTTAAATGGAGGAGCTACTTTATTTTTAACAACCTTTACAGTAGTCTTATTTCCAACTACTCCATCTCCAATTTTTAATTGTTCATTACGTCTTATATCCAATCTAATCGTTGAATAAAATTTTAAGGCTCTACCACCTGGCGTAGTTTCTGGATTTCCAAACATTATTCCTACTTTTTCTCTCAATTGATTAATAAAAATAGCTGTAGTTTTTGTTTTGTTAATTGTTCCAGATAATTTTCTTAAAGCTTGAGACATTAAACGGGCTTGAAGACCAACATGAGAATCTCCCATTTCACCATCTATTTCTGCTTGTGGTACTAAAGCTGCTACAGAATCGATAACAATAATACTAACAGCTTCACTTCTGACAAGAGCTTCGCAAATTTCTAAGGCTTGTTCTCCTGTATCAGGCTGTGATAATAACAATTCATTTATATTTACTCCTAATTTCTCAGCATAAACTGGATCTAAGGCATGTTCTGCATCTATAAAAGCTGCTCGTCCACCTCTCTTTTGTTGTTCAGCAATAGCTTGTAAGGCAAAAGTTGTTTTACCACTTGATTCAGGTCCATAAATTTCAATAATTCTACCACGAGGGTAACCGCCTACCCCTAAAGCAACATCCAAAGATAAGCAACCTGTTGAACAAACATCAACTTTTGTATGAGTGCTTTCTCCTAATTTCATAATGGCACCTTTACCAAATTGTTTTTCAATATCATTTAATACTTGTTCTAGAGCTTTATCTTTATTTATTTCTTTACTAACTGTTTTACTCATAATTTCCTCCTTGCAAATAACTTACAATTTTATTGTATAATAACTTTTCTAAAATTGCAAGAGTTTTTTCGAACAATTGTTTTATTTTACTGATTTTACATGTATAAAAAATAAAAAAGTCTCTAATAGAAAAGACTTTTTCACCATTTTAATTAAGGTATTTTTAAATTTCTTCTTTTGAAAAAATTATATTTTTATTTAAATTAAAATATTCTATAGCTGAAAGAATAGACATAATAGTAGCAAAATACAATAAGAAATCATCCATTCTAATATTTATAGCTTCAAATGGTAAATTATAGAACAAAACTAAAACCGTTCCTACCATAAGTGCTGCTGTTTTTATCTTACCACTTTTTATTGCGGCAACAACTTTTCCTTTTCCAGCAGCTTCCATTTTAATAGCGTCAACCACGATATCCCTTAGAACTAATACAACCGGAATTATTACAGAAATAAATCCCTGTGCAGCTAAAATAATTAATATTGAATTTACTAATATTTTATCAGCTATTGCATCTAACATTTTACCAGTATCTGTAACTTGATTATTCTTTCTAGCCAAATAACCATCAATATAATCTGTAACACTTGCTATTATAAAAATAATTCCTACTACAATATATTTTATATTTATAACAACTCCTAATACATTATACTTTGGCCAATCTATACCAACAGTATAAAAAGGAAATGTTAAAATTGCAATTACAAATAAACTTAAAATAATTCTTAATACTGTTAACTTAGTAGGTAAATTCATATATATCCTCCTTATATCCTGAAATTAGAACTTCTTGATGTTCTCTATTTTTATTAGATATAACTACAATAAAATATATTATTAAAATAAGTATTAATATTGAAACAAGACTAATTATGAGTGGTTTATAATTAATCTTTCTTTTATATTCTTTAGTATATGGTGATTTAATTCTCTTTTCTTCTTTTTCTTCCATTTTCTTTTTTGCTTCTAAAATATCATCTAAAGAAATTTTAGAAGTATGTTCAAATAAAAAATCATTAAATTCATCAGCTACTTCGTTTGGATCTAATCCCAAATATTTAGAATAATTTTTAACATATTCTTTTAATTGATAAACATCTTTGAAAGCTCTTATATTTCCTTTTTCTATATTTTCTAATTGAGATGTAGAAAGATTATTATCCTCTGCAGCTTCTTCAATACTTACTCCATTGCTAACTCGAGTTTGTTTTAAGTATTCTCCTAACTCTTTCACTTCTTAACCACCTCTTTATATAAAAAACAATTAATATTTTATAAGCCATGTTCTGTTCCTATTACTAGGCGACAAACATTTATCTACTGATTACTCAGTCCTTGACTTAGTTGTTATTCCCTTATCAAGGCTCCCCTACCATAATTTGGGTTTCTCACTCGCGGGGTTTACCACGTTTCACTTTTTAGTTTCCTAAAAATTCGTCACTGCGGCACTTTTCAGAAGAAGACCATATCAAATGACTTAGGTCTTTACTTCGCCGTTAGATTTCTCTACCTTAGGTTATTTTTTCCCTAAGCACGAACACTACAATCATTTCAGACTGTGTGAGCATGGACTTTCCTCTATATCCTATGATACAGCGTTTGTCAAAATATTAATCATCTTTTCCATAAACCATTTTTTCTAGTTGTGATAATCGACGTAATAAGTCTACATTGGTAACTTCTGGTATATCATTGCTATTCTTTTTAGCAATTTCAGCATTCATTTTCATATTCCTAATTTCTTGTTTTAGACGCATAATTTCTCCAAGTAAATCTGCTTTTTCTTTTTCTAAGTCATTAATCATAGAATAAAAATGCTCATAATCATTGATTACAATATCCAAAAATTGATCAACTTCCTTTAAACGATAACCACGCGTATCTATTTTAAATTCCTTTTCTAAAATATCTTGTGGAGAAAGTTCTATCTTATTTTGATACATATTAATCACCAATCCCTTTGTAATTATATTATGGCATTAATGATTCTTTTTGTCAATTCTCAAACCTTGTAGTTTTATTGATTACTGTTGTTTTTATTTTAATATATTTGGTATAATCCATCATTCTGTTAATAATTCTAATAATTTCTAATGTGTTCATTTATATCTTCCTTTCATATATTTATCCTAATAATATAAAATTTTATTACATTTTAAATGATCTGTCTTGGATTTCGACAAAAGTAGCTATATTTTTTCATAAATCAGTCTAAAATATATGGTAAAATTCTAGAACTTATAGTATAATAGAGAATAGGTGAATGATATGAATTATCCAAATGGAATTCAGAAAAAAACAATTTCACACAATACTTCTTATGGTAATAGAGGTATGAATTTAGAAAATGATTTGAATATAACTAATGAATTCTATCGTAATACAGACAAAGCTTATATATATAAAAAACCTACTCCCATAAAAATAGTTCATGTGAATTATGAATCTAGAAATTTAGCAGAAATAGATAAAGCCTTTTTTACAGAACCATCTACCACAGATTACAATGGTATTTATAAAGGAAAATATATAGATTTTGAAGCTAAAGAAACGAGGAGTAAAACATCTTTTCATTTAGATAATATTCATAAGCACCAAATTAAACATTTAAATAATATTGTAAATCATGGAGGCATTGCTTTTTTAATTGTTCGTTTCGTAAATTTAGATCAAACATATTTATTAAAAGCTATCGATTTATTTAAATTTATTGATACTTACAAAAGAAAATCAATTCCCCTAACTTATTTTCAAGAAAATGGCTACATTATAAAAACAAAAATTAATCCTAGAGTTGATTATCTAGAAATAGTTGATAAAGTTTATGGAGGTATACTATGAAAAAAAATACAAGAAGAACTACCAGTTCTCACAAAAATACGCAAAAGAAAAACATAAAAAAAAGAGTTGAATCTAAGCCAACAAAATTACCTAAAAACGCTTTAATTGTTTTATCAATTGCCTTAATTATCCTTTTAGTTTTATGTTATATAAATATGGGATTAATATTTACATTAATTACAGGTTTAGCAGTTTTAATCATTATAGGAATAGCAAAATTACTGGATAAGGTCAAAAATAACAAACGAAAAAGACGCCTAGTAAATGCTATTTTGATTATTATATTAACTGGGGGAATATTATTACTATTATTATTTTCAGCTTTCCTAGTATATGTTACGATTAATGCCCCTAAATTTAATGCGAAACAATTAAATAAAAAAGAATCAACCATAATTTATGATAAAGATAATAATCCAATGATTAAATTAGGTACTGAAATGAGAGATAAAGTTAGTTATGAAGAATTACCTCAAGTTTTAGTAGATGCTATTATTGCAACAGAAGATTCTAGATTTTATCAACATAATGGTTTTGATGCAGCTAGATTTTTAAAAGCTGCTTTAGGACAACTTGCTGGTCAATCTGGTGCTGGTGGTGCTTCAACTTTATCAATGCAAGTAATCAAAAATACCTTTACTTCTACTGACTCAGCCGGAATTAAAGGTATTATCCGTAAATTTACTGATATCTATTTATCAGTGTTTAAACTAGAAAAAAATTATTCAAAAGAAGAAATTATTGAATTTTATGTAAATAACCACTTTTTAGGAGGAAACATCTATGGTGTTCAAGAAGCTGCTCTTAATTACTTTGGTAAAGATGTTGCTGATTTAAATTTAAGCGAAGCAGCTATTTTAGCAGGAATGTTTAAATCTCCAAACCTTTATAGACCTAATGTAAATGCAGAAGAAGCTACAAAAAGACGTGATACCGTGTTATATCTAATGAGAAGACATGGATATATTAATAAAGAAGAAGAAGCTATAGCTAAAAGTATTCCTGTATCTTCTTTAACATCTACTGTAGCTGCTAGCTCTACTTCACCATACCAAGGATATATTGATACAGTAGTTGAAGAAATAGAAGAGAGATATGGTGTAAATGCTTATACAACTCCTCTTCTTATCTATACTAATATGGATCGTTCAAAACAAGATGCAGTAAATGATGTTTTAGATGGAAAAACTTATTCTTGGATTAATGATAAAATTCAAACAGGAGTTTCTGTTTTAGATTCACAAACTGGAAAAATTCTAGCAATTGGTAATGGTCGTAATCGTCAAAATGATGGAGTTAATAGTTTCAACTTTGCTACACAAATGAGAAGACAACCTGGTTCAACAGCAAAACCGCTATTTGATTATGGTCCTGGTATTGAATACAATAACTGGTCAACGTATACTCTATTTGATGATGCTCCATATTCATATTCTAATGGTCAACCAATTTATAACTGGGATCGTGGTTATTATGGTACAGTTACTTTACGAAAAGCTCTATCAGCCTCTCGTAATATACCAGCCTTAAAAGCTTTCCAACAAGTTGATAATAAAAAAATTGTTGATTTTGTTACATCACTTGGTATTAAACCTGAAATAACTAATGGTAAAATTCACGAAGCTCATGCAATTGGAGCATTTACTGGAGTTTCACCTTTAGAAATGAGCGCTGCTTATGCGGCATTCTCAAATGGTGGTTATTATAATGAACCATACTCTGTTAAAAAGATTGTCTATCGTGATACTGGAAAAACTGATGAATTCAAACAAAAACCAAAACAAGTAATGAGTGAAGCAACTGCTTATATGATTTCAAGTGTTCTTCAAGATGTTGCTCTTACTGGTGGTACACCTGAAAATGTAGCAGGCAAAACTGGAACAACTAATTATGATTCGGCAACTATGCAAAAGAACCATATGCCAGCTGACGCAATTAGAGATTCTTGGGTTATTGGTTATACTACTAAAACTGTTATAGGTATGTGGTATGGATATGATTATATTGATCCAGCTGGTGTGTATGTCTTAAGAACTACTCCTGCCACTATTCAAAAAGATAAATTATTCTTAGCTTTGGCACGAGGTGTATTTGAAAAAAACAAAGAAGCATTTAAAATGCCAGATAGTGTAGTTAAATTAGGTATTATAGCAGGTTCCAATCCACCTGTAATAGCAGGAGATGGTTATACTGGATCTGTTGTATATGAATACTTTAAAAAAGGACACGAACCAAAACAAAGCGATTCTACTAATGCTAAACTAGATACACCTAAAGATCTCAAAGTAGCTGTTAGTGGTAATAAAGTTACAATTAGTTGGAATAAAGTAAATAGACTAGATAAGGACGAAAATTATGGTACTTTTGGTTATAATGTATATTTTGGAAATACCTTATTAACATTTACTGAAGGCACTTCATATACATTTACAACTTCTAATCCTTATGGAACTTATAAAGTAATTGCAACATATAAAAGTTATAGTGGAGCTCAAAGTGATGCCGCAAGCTATACTGTAAAAGAAGAAGTTCAGGATAGTATAACAGGAAGCTGTAGTGATACTAATGTTAATGCAGGTGATACCTTACCAACTGGTAGTAATTGTACTATTAAAAATAATGGTACCATCTTAAATAGCGGAGAATATACAATTAGTATTAGTAATAAAGATTTATGTGAAGATTCTAATAATATTGGTCACTTTACTTCTTCTGTTACTCAATGTACAATTACTTATTTAATAAATTATAATAACAAAAATTATACATTACCTATTAATTATACTATTACTTCAAAAGAATAAAGAGGTTTAACCTCTTTTATTTTTTTCAATACATATTTCTTTTAACTTACAAGTATTACATCCTGGCTTAATCGCTTTACAATAATATCTACCAAATAATACTAACTGGAGATGACGTTTTGCCCACTCTTCTTTTTTAAACTTCTTCATTAGTTTTTCTTCAACGACTCTCACACTATCTTTTTTACTAGCTAATTTTAGTCTTTTACTTACTCTTTCTACATGAGTATCTACAGCTATAGCAGGTATCTGATAATATTCACTCAAAAATACATTAGTTGTTTTTCTACCAACTCCGGGTAAAGCTTCTAACAAATCTCTATCTGTTGGTACTTTTCCATTATAATTTTCCACCAATATTCTTGCAATACTTTTTAAATATTCACTTTTTTTGTGGAAAGATCCAATTGGTCTAATAATTGTTTGAATATCTTCAATTGGTGCCTTTATAATCTTATCTAAAGAATCATATTTTTTAAATAATATTTCTGTACACATATTTACTCTTTTATCAGTAGATTGAGCACTAAGTACAATTGCCATTAATAATTCATAATCATTATTATAATTTAACTCACAATGTGGATTTTCAAAAAGCTCATCTAAATAATTACAAATCAATTCATTCTTCATCTTCAAACCAATTCCAATCCATAATTTCTAAATCTATTTTCTTATTTTCCTTTTCTTCCATCTTTGCATTTCTTTGTTTTTTATGTTCTAAAACAGCTTCTTTTGTATTGATTCCCTTCTTACTCCATTCATAAAGAATTTTATCAATATATCTTAAATTAGAAACACCATTAAATGTTGCTTCTTTAACAGCTTCTTTAATTAAATCTTCATTGTAATTATTATCTAACCAAGTTTTAATAATCTCATACTCAATAGGACTTAATGTTCTACCAAACTCCTTCTCTATTATTTCAAATATAGAAGAATCTACTTCATCTTTATTTATATCATCCAATAACATTAATGATATTTTGTTGTAAAAATCATCTAATTTAATAATTTCTTCCATTAGTCCATGGTCATTTTTTTCAACCTCAACATTTATATATTTTTTATCACTTAAACGAGATATAATATCCATAACTTCTTCTAAATCCATATTAATTTCTTTAGCAAAGGCTGATGGATTAAATATAGTATTATTACCTTTATGATATAGATACATAAGAAAGATAAATTCATTTAATTCTAACTGCATGTTTTTATAATTTTTTAACAAATATATAGGAACTACCATTAAACCATCTTTAAAAAGATTAGTTAATTTTAAATTATTCATCTTATCAGCTCCTTTTATGTGTATATTATCATAAATAGTCAAAAATTAAAAGTATTAGTCTCCTAATACTTTGCTACTATATAAGCCTTAATACTATTATTATTATTATCTAGTTCACCATATAAAATCTTTTTTTCTATATCGCAATAAATATCATTTAAGTATTTACCTGGTTCCCTATTTAAAATAGACATTATTTCTTCGCTAGTTATATCTAAATCTTTTTTTGATTGAATTGGTAAATTGTTATAAGTCTCTGTAATTTCCTTTTTAGATATTCCCTTTATTGCTCCAGCAACAGAATTAACATATAATCCATATTTATATAAAACATCCGGAGCTAAATTATCTAAAGGTAATACTTTATTAATGTTTTCAATTAATTCCTTTTCACTATTATTAAATGGATATATATCAACAACATTTAAAATACTCCATACACTAATTAAAGAATCTGTATTTTTTATTTCCTTTAGTCTAGGTAATTCTAATTCTTTATCTAAATTAAATTTCAATAATAATTCAATACCTTTTTTTACATTACTATGAGCAAAGATTTTATCTAGTTCCTCTTTTTTTCTATGATAAGATAACTCAGTTAATAAATGCTTTGTTTTAGGAATAGCCTCTTTAATTTCTTCACTTAGGTCAAAATCCAAATTAGCAGAAAAACGAATCGCTCTTAAGATTCTTAAACTATCCTCTTCAAAACGTTTTTTAGCATCCCCTACAGTTCTAATAACTCTTTTCTCTAAATCAGATCTACCATCTAAAAAGTCAATTATTTCCCCTTCTTTATCCATGCAAATTGTATTAACTGTAAAGTCTCTTCTTTTAAGATCCTGATATAAATCATCAATATATTCTATTTCTAAAGGTTTTCGATGATTAACTGTTCCAATATCTTTTCTAAAAGTTGTTATTTCAAAACGAATTTTATTAACAATAAGAGTAACTGAGCCATACTCAGCTGATGTTAAATCAATATCACTAAAAATATCTTGTAATTCTTTGGGAGTAGCATTAGTATTTATATCTATATCATTAGAATCAATTCCTAATAGATAATCTCTAACAAATCCACCTACAATATAAGCTTTATAACCATGAGTTGTAATTATATCTAATACTTGTTTTGCAGTTTCTAACATCTTATCACCACTTTTATTATATCAATTATTTTAATTAATACAAGCAAATTATTATAATAAATTTATAAAGATACTGTCACGATAACAGGCCTATGATCACTTATTTTATTTTCCATATTAATAACATTAATAGACTTAACTTTCCAATGTTTTGGAATAAATATATGGTCAATACCTAACTCTAATGATTTGTGAGTTTGTTCATTAATTTCTACCCTTTTATAGCCTATTTTATCTAACCTATTTATAAAGTCTTTAAAATAGTAATCAGCTACTGTACTATTAAAATCCCCCATCAATATAAATTCCTTAGTTTCTGTTTCTAATAATTTCAATATCCAATTTAACTGTTTTTGTTTAATTTTTGGAAATAATACCTCTAGATGCGTATTAAATACCTTTATTTCCATATCATGAATGCTTATTAATGCTTCTGTTATTACTCTAGGAATACTATAAAACGAAGGAATATGTTTAGTTTCTGTATATAAAATATCCCATTTAGAGATAATAGCTGTGCTCTCATTAAATTTTCGAATTAGAGGAATATGAGAACCTAACTTTGAAAATCTATAATCACCTACTAATTTATACTTATTATTAATTATATCAACTAGTCTATTTTGATATAATTTAGTCAATTCTTGTACACATAAAATATCTATTTTATATGTAGATATTAATTTTTTTAAATTACTAGGATAATCATGTTTTTTATCTTTATCACTATATTTACTAAATTTCAATTTATTTTGTAAATTAAATGTCGCTATAATTAAATCCATTTCGTCTCCTTAAATCCAACAAAAAACGCCATCATGGCGTCTCTTTTTATTAGTTTACAGCGTCTTTTAATGCAGAACCTGCTTTAAATGTAACTGCATTTCTAGCAGCGATTTGAACAGTTGCTCCAGTTTTAGGATTACGTCCTTCACGAGCAGCTCTTTTTGAAACTGCAAATGTTCCGAATCCAACTAGTGGTACTTTATCTCCTTTTGATAAAGCATCAGCAATTGTTTTAATCATTGCATCGATAGCTCTAGTAGCATCAGCTTTAGTTAATCCTGCTTCTTCAGCTACTTTTTCTACTAATTCTACTTTTTTCATAAATTAATACCTCCCAATAATTTTTAAGCACTCTATAATATGCTTACATATTGAATTTACCATGAATTTATTTAAATTGCAATAAAAATACTTAAAAAAACAGTAAAAATTCTAATCTAGGCAAAAATAATTATCTGAATGTAAATTATTTTTGTCTTTCTACTTCTTTTTAGTTAAGTTTTTATTAATTGATTCTAGTAATGAAATAATATTTCCCATACCATATATTAATAATGAAATTAAAAATGCTACAAACCAAATTGCCAAAGTTAAAGAAAAGTTAAATTCTGTAGTAACACAATCTAGGGAATATAAGCTTGAAGTATTACCACAAGAAGGAAAAACATTTCCAAATATAATACCTATACAAAGACCCACAGCCATAATAATAAAGGCTATTATCTGATAATTATTATATTTACGTTTTGAAAATTCATCAGTTACATTTTTCAATTTTGGTAAATCTCTTCTTAAGGAATCGATTTCATCAAACATATTCATATTAAGCTTCCCCCTTATCTTTATTATTAATAGCTTTTTCTTTATATTCTACATGTTCCTTATATAAATATATATATCGAGCTAAAAGAATTTCATAAATTGTTACTAATGCTGATAAGATAGCGCCATCAATTGTTGAAGTTTGAATCAAATTAACTGTTAGTACAATAATTGATAAAATAATTATTGTATAAAAATAGTTAATATTTTGTACATCATTCAAAGGAGAATTTTGTAATTTAAACTCTTGCCAGATTCTTGTCTTATATAGTAATGAGTGAATCATATAAATTAAAAAAACGACATTAACTCCCAAGGTTACTAATGAAATTAAGCCAAAGGATTGAATTACTGTAAGAATAGATGTAGCTGTAAAAATTCCATAGATAATAATCATAAATACATTTAAAAAATCAAAATATTTTTTCCCTGTTTTAGTTTTTAATGGTATAAAGTATAAAAGTCCTACAACATAGATACTATTGTGATTTAAGAGATTTCTCAAAATATTACTTGCTCCTATTGCATTTTTAACTGCAAAAGATTGTGATAAGACTATTATCAATACTAATATTATAATCGAAAATGTTGTTATAAGGTTAGGATTATTATACCAAGCAACCATTTCTATTTGTTTTCTTTCTACTTTTTCTTTACTCAAATTAACCACCATCCTATTATTAACATTATATCATGTATTATAGAAGTTAGTAATAATTTTTTATTATTATTTAGATTATATTAATTTATTTACAAGATTATTATTATTATGATATACTACACATGAGTTTGGAGGGGATATTATGGCTATACCTGTTGTTGCAATTGTTGGTAAACCTAATGTTGGGAAAAGTACTTTATTTAATAAAATAGTTGGTAAAAAAATTGCGATTATTGAAGATATTCCTGGAGTAACCCGCGACCGCATTTATCAAGATGCTACTTATAATAATAAAAAGTTTTTTTTAATTGATACGGGAGGAATTGATTTAGAAAAAGAAAATTTTAATTCAGAAATTAAAATACAAGCAGAAATTGCAATTAAAGAAGCTGATGTCATTATATTTATGGTAGATGGTAAAGAAGGATTAAGTTCCAATGATTTAGTAGTACGAGACTTACTTAGAAAAACTAAGAAAAAAATAATTGTAGCTATAAATAAAATAGATTTTAAAAATGCCAAAAATAATTTATTTGATTTCTATGAATTAGGATTTGACACATATATTCCTATTAGTAGTATTCATAACACTGGTTTTATTGAATTAATGGATAATGTCACTTTAAATTTTAAGGAAGATATAGAAACTAAAGAAGATAATAGATTAAAATTTTCAATTATTGGTAGACCTAATGTTGGAAAAAGTTCTTTAATGAATGCTTTGTTAAATGAAGATCGTGTTGTAGTTTCTGATATTGCTGGTACGACTAGGGATTCTATTGACTCTGTGTTGAAATATCATGGCAAAGACTACATCCTCATTGATACTGCTGGAATGCGTAAAAAAGGTAAAGTATTTGAAGCTGTTGAAAAATATAGTTTACTCCGTTCTATGCGAGCTATAGATAGAAGTGACTTATGTTTAGTTGTTATAAATGCAGAAGAAGGAATTACTGAACAAGATAAACACATTGCTGGCTATGCGATTGAAAAAGGTAAAGGTTTAATTCTGGTAGTAAATAAATGGGATACTGTTAAAGATACTACAATTAATGATTATAAAAAACTAATCAGAGCTGAATTTCAATTTGCTACATATGCTCCTGTTGTATTTTTATCTGCTCTTACAAAAAAACGTATTCATACTTTAATGCCAGAGATTTTAAAAGTAGAAGAAAACATTAAAAGAGAAATAAAAACAAGTGTCTTAAATGAAGTTATTTTAGATGCATATCAATTAAATATACCCCCTTCTTATAAAGGAAAACGCTTAAAAATCTATTTTTCTAGCCAAACAGGTATTAAACCTCCTACATTTACCTTAAGAGTTAATAATAAAGGTTTAGTTCATTTTTCATATGAACGATATTTAGAGAATAGATTAAGAGATAATTTTGATTTACAAGGAACACCTATTGTATTACAATTTAAGAATAGAGGTGATAATGAATGATACTTTTCCAAAATAAAAATCCAAAAACAGAATTAGAAAGCTTAGATAAGGCCTTAGAAATATTGCAAGATCGCTATAACAAGAAAGTTATAACTATTGAACAATTTTCAAAACAATGCCAAGAAATATCAAAAAAACGTATTAAATATCAGAAGAAATTAGAAAAACAAGAAAGAAATTCTTATTAGGAATTTCTTTTTTTATATAACATTATTAGCTATTTTACATATAATTTATTAGGAGGATATTATGTTTGGAGATAACTTTTTTAAAAAAGTCGAGAAAAAAACTAATGTAGATAAAAACACAATTTTATCTCTTGCTAAAAAGTTACAAAATTCTAATATGAAAGATGAAAAAGTTTTAAGAGATATGGTACAAGAAATATCAACATTAACAGGTAGACCTGTTGAAAAAGAAAAAGAAGATAAAATTGTAAATGCCATTATCCAAGATAATGTACCAAAAGATATTGATAAAATGTTTTAAAGAACTATTAGTTCTTTTTTTTGTCTTTAGAAGAATATATTTATTACTGTTTACATAAATTTTAATGAATAAAGGAGAATGTAGAATGGAAAAACAAGAAATTATAAAAAACATTGCTGCTCGTAGTGGTGGTGATATTTATCTAGGTGTTGTTGGAGCTGTTAGAACAGGTAAAAGTACTTTCATAAAACGTATGGTAGAAACTTTAATTGTTCCTAATATTGAGGATGAATATGAGCGAAAAAGAGCTCTTGATGAAATTCCACAAAGTGCAGCCGGAAAAACAATTATGACTACAGAACCTAAGTTTGTTCCTAACAATGCTGCTAAGATTAATATTGAGGACTTTAGTTGTAATATCAGATTAATTGATTGTGTGGGTTATGTTATTGATAAAGCTGTTGGAGCTGAAGATGAAAATGGACCTAGAATGGTCAAAACACCTTGGTACAATGAAGAAATACCATTTATAGAAGCCGCTGAAATCGGAACTGAAAAAGTAATAAAAGATCATTCAACTATTGGAATTGTTGTTACTAGTGATGGTTCTATTGGTGAATTTAATCGTAATGATTATTTAGAAGCTGAAAACAGAGTCATAAGTGAGTTAAAAAGTATTGGTAAACCATTTATTGTAATTTTAAACTCTGTTCATCCTACTTTACCTGAAACAGAACGCTTAGCTGATACATTAAAAGATGAATATGGAGTTCCCGTTATACCTATTAGTGTAGAAGCTATGAATGAAAAAGATATGTACAATATCTTAAAAGAAGCATTATATGAATTCCCTGTTTTAGAAGTAAAAGTTAACATGCCTGAATGGATTGCAATTTTAAATTATGATCATCCGGTCAAAAAAGAATATATAAAATGTATTAAAGAAAGCGTAGTAGAAGTTGATAAATTAAAAGATATAGAAAATATTACTAGTCATTTCTTAAATAATGAAATGATTGAAAAAAGTTATTTAGCTGACGTTGATCCTGCTACTGGAATTGTTACTGTAAATTTAACTGCACCTGCTTCGTTATATAATAAGACTTTGACCGAGATTATTAATGTCGATGTCAAAAATAAAGCTGACTTACTTTCTTTATTCCAAGATTTCAATATCGCAAAACGTGAATATGATCAAGTAAAATATGCTTTAAAAATGGTTAAGCAAACAGGTTATGGTGTAGCTACTCCATCTATTAGTGATATGAAATTAGATACTCCAGAAATTGTTAAACAAGGTCCTAGATATGGAGTTAAATTAAAAGCAGTAGCTCCTTCTATCCATATGATTCGTGTTGATGTAGAAAGTACTTTTGAACCTATTATTGGTAGTGAAGTTCAAAGTAAAGAACTAATAGATTATTTAATGAAAGACCATAAAACAGAGCCAGAAAGTATTTGGAAAAGTGAAATTTTTGGTAGAAGTTTAGATGCTATTGTCCAAGAAGGAATTCAATCTAAAATTAATATGATGCCCGATAATATTAGATATAAATTACAACAAACTTTATCTAAGGTTGTAAATAAAGGTTCTAACAACATGATTGCTATTGTTATATAATAATAAATAACCGATTTTATAAATTGGTTATTTTTTTATTTTACTTCCTTTCCATAATAAAGAATATCTTTTACATCATCTCCATAAATAATATTACAAAACTCAATTAAAGAATTAATATTTATAATATCATCAATATCAACATAAAATTTTTGATTATAATATCTCTTATTAGGGTAATTTTTAATTTTTTCATAATCTTCTGTCTCTAAGAAAAATCTTTCATTTTGATAAACTACTATTCTAAAATCAGCACCTTCACTAAATTCATTATCATCAATTTTTATAATATGTAAAAAAATTCCTACTTGTTTCTTTGGATATACCTTTATCTTATAAAACCCATTTAAATTTAATTTATATCTAGAGTCAATCTTTGATATTAAATTTTTAATTAGACTAACTAATTCTATTTTTTTATCTATATCGATATCTTCAAAATAAAAATTACTAATAAAAACATTAATTAAATCACTATTTATCATCTCTATTTTCACTATATCACCTATGATATAATATGAAAAAAGAACTAAATGGTCTCTATTTCATTTAGTTCTTCCAACTTAGCTAAAACTTCTTTAACACCTAATTTGGTAATACTAGAAAATACAATTAAATCATCACCAACTACCAAATCTAGAGTATCCATAATTGTTTTTAAGCATTTATCCTTTTTGCTACCACCTACTTTATCAGCTTTAGTAGCAATAATAGTTACAGGAACTTTATAATATTTTAGATAATTATACATTAACAAATCATCTTCAGTTGGCTTATGTCTAAAATCAACTATCATGAAAACTCTTTTTAATTGTTTTCTTTTTTCTAAATATTCCTCTATCATCATGCCAAACTTTTGTTGAGTCTTTTTATCAACTTGGGCATATCCATAACCAGGAACATCAATTAAATAAAAAGAATCATTTACAGAGTAAAAATTAAGAGTTTGGGTTTTCCCTGGACGAGCTGAAGTATAAGCTAGGTTCTTTCGAGATAAAATTGTATTGATAAAACTACTTTTCCCAACATTACTTCTTCCTACTAATAAAAATTCGGGACTTATCCTTTCTGGATATTGACTTCTTCTTGTAGCCATCACTTCTAGTTCTGCTTTTTTAATATCCATTATACCACTCCTTATAACTATTTATATTTTATTTTCATTTAAATATTCTTCAACTCGCTTATCTAAAGCATCAATTAAATCCATAGCGACTTCAAAGTTTTCAACTCTAGCACCACTCGCAGTTGGATGACCACCACCATTAAACTTCTCTGCAACATCATTGATAATAGGTCCTCTAGAACGAATAGATATTCTAATAATCTCATTCTTTACATCTTCTGTAATTGTTGCCCAAACTAAAATTTCTTCAATAAAATTAAAATTATTTACTAAATTTCCTGAAGATGCTGAATCAACTTTATACTTATTTATAATATCATCAGTAATTTTAATATATCCAACTCCATGTTCAGTTATTTTCATGTTGGTTGCCATATAGCCTTCTAATCTTACTTCTTTTAGAGGTCTAATATATACATTTTCATAAACATCACTTAATTTGAATTGATATTTATCCAAATAGTATGATACTAAATCAAATGTTTTCGGCCTACAGTTATCAAATAAGAATCTGTTTGAATCAGAGACCAAACCTACAAATAAATTTTTCGCTATATTTATATCACATTCTAGTTTCGTATTTTTTATTAAATCCATAATAATTTCACACGCAGATGATACCTTATCATCAATTAACTCAATATCACAAAATTTTTCTACAAAAGGATGATGATCAATTTTTATCATCTTCTTAAATCCTTCTAAAGTTGGAATATCTACGCGTTTTTTATCTGGTGTATCTGTTATAATTAATAATGCATTATCAAAATCTTCTAATTTATCTAAATTTCCCATGTATTTAAACTTATTACTACCTGTTCCTACTGCTAAAACTCTTTTATTAGGAAAAGTTAGCTTAATAGAATCTCGTAATGCTATTTGACTTGCCATTGCATCAGGATCAACACCTATATGACGGGCAATGACAATTGTATCAAATTTTTTGATTTCTTTATAAATTACTTTATACATAAATTACCCATTTTGTACTAATTCTAGAGTGTCTCTAGCAATCATCAATTCTTCATCTGTTGGAACTATATAAACTAAAGTAGATGAATCATCAGTACTAATCTTTCTAAGTTCTCCACGAACATCATTAGCTTCATAATCTAATTTAATACCTAAAGCGGATAGATTTTCAACAATTTCTTTTCTAACATTAATGCCATTTTCTCCGATACCTGCAGTAAAGACAATAACATCTGCTTTATCTAATAATACATAATATTCTGCAATATATTTTACTACTCTTTTTACATACATTTCTTCAGCTAAAGCACATTTCCAGTTACCTTCACTAATACCTTGTTCAATATCTCTTGAATCTGGACTAACTTCACTAATACCTAAAAGTCCTGATTTTTTATTAAGATCATCTATAATTTCTCCTGCATTTTTTCCTTCTTTTTCCATAACATAGGGAATGATTGATGGATCAATATCTCCTGATCTAGTTCCCATCATTATACCTGCTAAAGGCGTAAATCCCATTGTCGTATCAATAGATTTTCCATCTTTAATGGCTGTAATAGAACCACCATTTCCAATATGACAACTAATAATTTTTAAATCATCTCTACCTAGAACTTCTTTCATTTTTTCTGCTATATATCTATGACTTGTACCATGAAATCCATATTTTCTTATTTTATAATCTTCATACCAACTATATGGTACTGGATAAAGATAACTTGCTTTAGGCATTGTTTGATGAAAAGCGGTATCAAACACAGCTACCATTTTAGCATTAGGTAAATTTTCTTTTAAAGCATGTATTCCTAATAATCCTGCTGGATTATGTAATGGAGCCAAATCTTTAAATGACTCTATATCCTGAATTACTTCATCAGTTATTAAAACAGATTTAGAATATTTATCTCCTCCTTGAACGATACGATGTCCTACTCCATCAATTTCGTCTAATGATGAAATAATATTCAATGCAATTAATTTCTCTAATAAAATATTAACTGCCTGTGTATGATCATTTAATTCTATATTCTCAGTAATCTTTTCTCCATTATATTTTATAGTATATCTTCCATCAATTCCAATTCTTTCAAATAAACCACTAACTAATACCTTTTCATCTTGCATATCAAATAATTGAAATTTTAAGGAACTACTTCCTGCATTAATTGACATAATTTTCATAATATCTCTCCTTCTAGAATATTATACTATAAAAATTTCTTTTTTCATATACTAAGAATGTAATTTTAAAATATTATATATAATATTTTTAATGATATTAAGTCTTATATATACCTAAATAATCAAGAAGATTGCATAAAAAAGCAATCCTAATCTCAAATAATAAAAAATTAAGGAAGTATATATGATTTTGGTTTTAAAACTCCTAATATAAAATATTTAGAAAGAAGCATTGAATGTTCTAATTTAATATAAACCAAAAGATAGACCAAAGGCCTATCTTTTAAGCTATAACTTATTAGTTATTTTGAGTATAGCTTCCGCTTACTTGATTAAGTCCATTTTGAACTAAACGTCTAGTGATTTCACCACCAACTGATCCGTTTGCACGAGAAGTAGTATCAGCTCCTAAATTAACACCAAATTCATTAGCTATTTCATATTTCATTTTATCGATAGCTTGTTTAGCTCCTGGAACTCTCATTTTCATACTTGATTTATTACCTGAGTTAGCCATTGTTTCACCTCCTACATTTATAGATTGCGAAATAAATGGCAAATAATACATAAAATCAATTGGTAATTTATACCTATAATAAATCACTATAATGTTCTTGTTCTTCTACTTTTATAGTATAGACAGAATTAACAGCTTCATCGATTAACTTATCATAATCAACTAGCTTTTCCATTTTAATACATTCTTCCAGTTTAGGATTTATTACTGGATGCTTAGGTACAAATACCGTACAACAATCTTCATAAGGTAAAATACTTATATCATATGTATCTATACTTTTAGCTATATCAATAATTTCTAATTTATCTAAACACGCAACAGGTCTAATAACTGGCATATTAGTTACTTGATTAATCACATTCATACTTGTTAATGTTTGAGAAGCAACTTGACCAATTGATTCTCCATTAATAATTACTAAACCTTTATGTTTTTTTGCTAATCTTTCCATAATAGAATACATCATTCTACGCATAATAGTAATACAATATGTAGGATTAGAATTTTTATATATTGCCTCTTGAATCTTAGTAAAGTTAACAATATGTAAATTTATTTTATCTGTATATTGGACTAATTTTTTAGTAAGATTAATCACTTTATTACGTGCATCTAAACTGGTATGCGGTATTGCTTCGAAATAAACAGCTTCAATTCTTATTCCACGTTTCATAGCTAAATACCCCGCAACAGGAGAATCAATTCCTCCACTTAACATAAGCATCCCTTTTGCTTGTGTTCCTATTGGATAGCCACCAATTCCTTTATAACCATTAGTATAAATATAAGAATTATATGGTCTTATCTCTATTTGAACAGAGATATCTGGATTATGAACATCAACTTTAATATTATTTATATTTTTTAGTACATGTGATCCCAATAAAGGATTTATTTGTTGAGTATTTAATTCAAAAGTTTTATCACTTCGTTTTGTCACTATTTTAAAAGTTTTAAATTCTTCTTTTTGTAAAATTTCAATTAATTTTGTTTTTATTGCTTCTATATTAGTATTAACAATATAAGCAATATGATACATATGAATTCCAAATATATGGTCAATAACTGCTTTTATTTGTTCTAATTCTTCATCTTTAAATTGTATATACATTCTAGAAATATCTTTAGAAATTTTGACATCAAAATTTTTTAATTTATTTTTTAAATTATTATATAATGTATTAACAAAAAAATTTCTATTACCTTTCTTAGTAGTTAATTCTCCATATTTTATTAAAATAACTCTATCCATAATATCACTCCAAACATTTATAAATTATACACTATTTGTTTAATATTTCCAACTATTTATTATAAATAACAAAAATAAGAGTATTAATAAATAACTCTTATTTATCATAAACAGCGAACATTTTTTTATAAATATTTTTATCTACTAACGAGCACGTTCTTAAAACTGTATCTAATGATTCTTTATACTTTCCTTTATAAAAATAATCTAATGCTGCATCTAAGCCTTCATCTATTTCATTATAATATGGACGATATCTATTACCATAAATAATGGATTTTTCAGCCAAAATAGCTGTTTTAATCATTTCATTAGTTGTATTATACAATTTTAAAACCAAATCTCTAGCTGTATCAACTCTAGTATTTAAGGTTTTAATAACAATTGGTTTTCTTTCTAATTCTTTAATAACTTCTTCAATTGCTTCATTTGCTTCTTTTAATTCAACAAAATAATTATCAGTAATTACAGGTAATTTATAACTGCGCATTTTAGTTTTAGATTCATTTAAAAAGTGCTCTATTTCTTCTAATTGTTCACGAGCTCTAATTTCATCATCATGCATATTTCCTAATGATTTTAAAGCTACATCTAAATCTTCTTCCATCATTTTTAAGCGATATGTCAAATCATCAATTTCTTTATGTAAAATTGAATAAGGTGAAGAAGATGATCCTACTTTTCCAACTATATTCTTATAATCATCATTAATTACAATTAATGTTTTTCGCACATCATGAATAATTTGGATATCCTTCTCATTTAAATCATACATTTTTTTAATATCATCTAATTGATTATAAATTTCTTCAACCACTTTATTAGTTCGTTCTAATTTTTTATGAAAATCTTTTTCAGTTTCTTCATACACTTTTCGACTTAATTTTTCTTTTTCAAAATCTACAAATAACGAATCAAAATAATTAAGAATTGTCTTTAACTCAAACATACCATCTTCTAGGTTTAAGATTTTTATTTTATCAAATATTTTATTGATATTTTTTTTTGCTTCTTTAATATTATAATCTAAATTTAAATAATCTAGAGGATAATTTTCTTTAGTCATTTCTTCAGCAATTGATTTAATTTCTTTTATTCGTTTAGGTAATAGTTCTTTTATCATAAGTAATAAATCTGGAGTTTCTTCTATAACAATACTCATATGATCAATCATCGCATCTAGTGCTTTAACAATATGAACAACCTCATTATAATCGTTCTTTTCCATTACTTTTTCAAAATCCAAAAAGTTCTTTTCAATATTTTCTAATTGTAATTCAATTTCATCTTGCATTTCTTCATATAAACTTTTATGATTTTGATATTCTTTATTCATTTTACGATACTTAGCTTTTAATTTAATAACAATACTACGATATTTTTCTTCACTAGAAGTTATTTCCTTAATTTCTTCCAATAAGTGGTCAGCAGAAGTTCTAGCTTTATAAATTTCCATTTCTGCTTTAGCAATCTTAATGACGCAGTTTTTAAAATCCCTTTGTTCAATATATGTATCCAAATCAATTAAAAGATCATCAATCTTTGAAATTTTATTTTCTTTAATATAAATAAATCTTTCTTGCCAATTATTATATTTTTGTTCCATGACTTCATTTTTAATTAGAGGTTCGATTTTTGATAATTCCAATAAAACTGGTGTTCCTGTAATTAAATTTTTATTATATTCTAAATCTTCTGCAAAAGATACAAACTTCTTCTTTTCCTTTTTTCTTACCAAAAGTAGACAAACTACTACTATAATTATACAAACTAAACAGATCGTAGCAATTACTAATATTTGTCCTTCCATTTTATACACCTCTATTATATTTTATTTTAACATAATCAATTTATTTTTGCTACATAATTGTAATAATTGTTAAAATTTGTTAAATTAACTATGATATTTATTTCATAAAAACTTGACTATTTCATATAATTTTTATATAATTAATACTGCATATTAACTTGATGGCGAATTTAGAGTTCTTTAATGTGTTTTTCAAGATCTAGTAGCCGCTGCCATTAGGTGAAGAAAAACTCCCTAAAGTTCGACTAAATTACTTTAAGTATTTATGTAATATAAAGAAAGGAGATTTTTATGTCAAGATATACTGGTTCAGAATATAAAAGAGCTCGTCGTGTTGGTTTTTCTATTTCAGAAACAGGAAAAGAATTAGCTCGTCGTCCATATGGTCCTGGTCAACATGGTAATGCCCGTAAAGGTAAGTTATCAGATTATGGTGTTCAATTAAAAGAAAAACAAAAACTAAGATTTATGTATGGTCTTTCTGAAAAACAATTTAGAAAAACTTTCGATAAAGCTGCTAAAATGAAGGGTATTCATGGTACTAACTTTTTAAGATTACTAGAATCAAGACTTGATAATTTAGTTTATCGTATTGGTTTTGCCACAACTAGACGTGGTGCTAGACAATTAGTTAATCATGGTCATATTACTGTTAACGGTAAAAAAGTAGACATTCCATCTTACAATGTAAAAATTGGAGATGTTATCTCATTAAAAGATAAAGACAAAGAACTTAAAATTGTTTTAGATTCTTTAGCTAAAGTATCTAGAAGAGTTGAATTTATTACTTATGATGAGAAAAAGATGGAAGGAACATATGTCCGTTTACCAGAAAGAAATGAACTTAATGCAGATATTAATGAAGCTCTAATCGTTGAATTTTACAATAAATAAAAAAATAGAGTTAAATATAAAGACGACTTATCTAAAGTCGTTTTTATATTGAAATTTCGAATACCCCTCGATACAGTTTAATTAAAATTATATTTAAATAGACATACTATATAAACTATAGTATAATATACCTAATTGTGAACTTGGTAGTTTAGGTAAAATCAAGAAATACTAATCTGTATTAATTAATAATATAAAAGAGGGATAATTATGATTCAGATAATTAATTTAATACAAGATCCGGAAAAAAATCCAGATATAAAAGTAAATAATGATATTGAAAAAATCTTTCTAATGGAATTTTTTCAGTTTATTGGTTGCATTGTTAATGATTTTAATAATCCATCTGTAAATTTTGCAAATTCTAATCCAATTCAAGAAAATGATCAATACAGTAATAATATAGAAGCCTTTTTAAATATTGATCAGATTAAACAGAGCATGAATAGTTCTAATGATTCTATAAATAATAAATGGCAAGACTCTGATAACTATGGACTTAATTTATTATATAAATGTATTGAAAATATATGGGATGAATCGGCATTAAGATCTGAAATAAAATGTTTAGCAGATATTTTTACAGACTCTAAATTATATTATTATCTCTATAATTTAGAAAATTTAATATCTGCACGTCCTGATGAATGTTTAGAAGATAGAAAAAAATGCTGTGATGCAGCATTAAATAGTTTTATAAATAGTTATAACGCGCTAAAAGAACAACAGGGTAATAATTCATCTGAATATTTACAATATTCTGTAGTATATATGAAACACATGATTAACAGCATAACAAATACAGCAAGAAGTGGCAATATTTTTGATATTGATATAATGTTAAAGGAGATTGAATCTATAAAAAATAGGAATCAGGATTTTATTCAGGTTTATTGTTTAGAAGGAGATGTGTGTAAGTCAGATACTCGATATTGGTATCATGTAGAAAATTGTTACTTAACAGGAATTAGTAAGTTATGTGAACAACATATTTCTAAAAATATTGTTAGTTTTTGGTATTATAATATAGGAAATTTTCATGAAAACCAGTTACATGCAAAAGATATATCAAAAAAATATTACAATGCAGCATATGATCTAGATAACAGTGCATATCGTCTGTTATATAAAAAATTAACATATGCACATCAAGAACATAAATGGGACGCGATGATTGACTATGCAAATCAAATAATAGCGCTGTTGATGAATGGACATGAAATCAATCAAATAATGCCAAAACAACAGGAATATGCATATAACAGTTCCATTATGCTTGGAGATGCTTATTTTCAAAAGGAAATATTTGATTTAGCCAATAGAGCATATAACTTAGCTATTAATATTAATAACAATTCAAGTATCTTTTTTGATAATAATATGTGGGTAAATTCTATTAGTGAAAACGAAAGTTTTAAGTCTGTATTCAAATCACTCATACCAGTACAACCAGTGAAATTTAAAGTAAAAAGTTGTCTAGCAAAAGGGGATAATCATATTATCAAATTTCAATAAAGTTAAAGAGTTTTATCTCTTTTTTTTATAACTTTTATTTTTTATATTATCAATTGTTTCAATATAACAGTTTGGCATCTTTGAAGTTCTTAAATTAGTTGTTAAATCAGTGTCATTTAGGATATGATGAATGCATCTAATAACAGCTCCATGGGTAACTACTAAAATTGATTTATCACTATACTTTTCTGATATATAATTTAAAAAGTCAGCACATCTATTAAATACATCTTGTAGGGGTTCTACTCCATTATCACCACTATTTAAAGCATAATCCCAATATTTTTTATAATCATATTCACTACGATCGTGACCATCTAAGTCTCCTACTCCTCGTTCTAACAATCTATTATCTCTAATTATTTCTACTTTATCACCAACTAAAATCATAGCTGTTTCCATAGCCCTAATTAAAGGGGACGAAAAACATATATCGTAATTCTGTTCTCTAATTATTGGTTTTATTTTATAACATTGTCTTCTTCCTTCATCATTTAAAGGAATATTTTCTGAACCTTGTATTCTATTTTGATAATTATACTCAGTTTGTCCATGTCTTACTAATGTTATTTTCATAATCTTACCTCTTTATTTAATATTAATAACTAATTAAATACTACAATATAATATTTCTTTTTACCACGTCTTATAACTATATATTTATGCTCTATAGCTACATTTTTTGTAACTTTAAACTCTAAGTCTGTCATTTTCTGACCATTTATGCTTATCGAACCATTACTGATAAATTCACGAGCTTCTCTTTTACTACTACAAATTGATGCATCAGTTAATAAGTCAACTATATTTATATCATTTTCAATTTGATATGGAGTTAAACCTTTAAATGCCATTTCAATTTCTTTACCACTTAATTTAGTTATATCACCACTAAATAAAGCTTCACTAATAGCAAGAGCTTCTTCATAAGCTTCTTTACCATGTAAATCAGTAATAATTTCACGAGCTAATGCTTTGTGTGCTTCTCTTAATTCAGGATGATTGTTATTTTTTCTTTCATATTCTTCTATTTCTTCTTTAGTTAAGAAAGTAAATATTTTTAAGTAATCTATTACCATTTCATCATCGACATTAATTAAATATTGATATAATTCGTAACTTGTTGTTTTTTCTTCATCAAGCCATAAAGCATTCCCTTCACTCTTACCAAATTTATTACCATATTTATCTAATACTAAAGGCATTGTAAAAGCATATGCTTCTTTTCCTGTCTTCTTTCTAATTAAATCTATACCAGTAGTCATATTACCCCATTGGTCAGAACCTGCAACTTGCATAATGCAATTATTTGTTTCAAACAAGTGTAAAAAATCATAACCTTGTATCAAAGTATAGGCAAATTCAGCAAAGGTAATTCCTGTATCTAGTCTTCTTCTAATAATATCTTTATCTAACATATAATTAATATTTATATATTTACCAACATCACGTAAGAAATCAATTAAATCAAACTTATGAATCCAATCATAATTATTGACCACTTCAACTTTACCATCAAATGCTTTAATTACTTGATTTTTAATCCCATTTAAATTCTTTGCAACTGCATCTTTGGAAATAATCTCTCTTTCAGCAGTAGGTCTAGGATCACCTATTAAACCAGTTGCTCCACCCACTAATAAAATAGGATGATGTCCTGCTAAAGCTAATCTTTTAGCAGTAACTAGTGAAGAATAATGCCCAAGATGTAGACTATCAGCTGTTGGATCTGTTCCCCAATAGAAAGTAACATTACCGCTATTAATCTTTTGTTCTATATCATCACCTGCTGTATCCTTTATAAGTCCTCTCCACTTTAATTCTTCAAACAATGTCATTTTCTATCCTCCTCTAATTTTAGATGCTTAACATTTAATATATCAAATCCATATTGTCTATATATCCCTTCGATATCTGTCGTAATTGCATCTTCTTTTTTAAAACCTAACGTTTCTAAAGTATTGTAAACGGCTATTTCACTTGGTCCTTCAATCTCCATAAAAGTAGGTATCTGTGGCCAATAGTCAATACCTATTTCAACTCCATTGAGTAAATATTGTATTCTTCTATTTTCTTGAAAATTTTTAGCTTCATACCCTAATTCCTTTAATAGTAAATTACATCTTTCAAAATTATCTACTGTTATTTCCAATTCTTGTGTTCAATCAATACTAGAGTTAACAATATTTTTAATAGTTAAAGTATTCTTTTTTCCTAATAATATATTTCATAAACCATTAACTATTAATTTTATTCGACTATTAAACCACTAAGTCATAATATTTAACATTTATAAATATATCATAATTAATTATAAAAATAAAGTATTTTGTCATATAATAGCTACTCTTTATTAATTAATTTATTTAAACATACGGCTATTCCATCTTCATTATTAGATTTAGTTATAATTTTAGCCTTATATTTTACTTCTTCTATAGCATTTCCCATTGCTACTCCTAAACCAACCTGTTGAATAATTTCTAAATCATTTAGTCCATCACCAAAGAAAATCATATCTTCTAATTTTATATTTAATTGTTCTCCTAAATATTTAAGAGAAGTAGCTTTATTGACTTCTTTAGGGTTTATTACTAACCATTTAAGAACATCATCTGCTTCTTGCATAATAAAGCAATTTGCCTTTTCTAACATTTTATTTATCATATTTTTGTAATACTCTAATTTAGTCCTATCTTTCAAAAAAATATTCATTCGTAAAACTATATCATCTATATCTTTTATACTATTAATACTTTTGATATAAGTATTATTATCACTTGAATGCTTTAAGTAATAATATTTAGAAATGCTACAGTAATCTATTCCTTCACTATAATTAATCATAGTTTTCGTTATTTTATAGATATCTTCATCGCTAATATTACCTAATATTTTACCTTTTTCTTTCGCAACATTATAAATATAGCAACCATTATTTAAAATAAGATAATTAAACATAGAGATATCACAAACATTTTTAATACTACCTAAATTTCGAGCTGTTACTGCTACAATTATATATCCTTGTAATTTAAGATTTTTCAAACACAATTGAGTAGCTTTAGTAATTTGTTTTTGATTATTAAGTAAAGTTCCATCAAGATCCATCGCTATTAACTTATATTTCATAATAATCTCCCTACTAGCACTTATCTTATTTTATGCTAAAATACAATAATATCTAACACTTATTTTAGCATATTTATTATCATTTTAAAATGAAAGTCATAAAAAAAGAATCAATGACTCTTTAATTACTTAATTTCGATTGATTCTAATTTCTTAACTACATCTTTAGTAATATCTACAGCTTTATCTCTTAATTCTTCCGCTGTTTTTTTCAAAACAGGAGTACCTTTTTTGACTGCTAAATCAACTAATTCTTCTGCTTTCTGTTTAATTTGTTCACCTTTTTTCTTAGCAATTTTTAATACCTTTTCTTTATCTAAATCTGCTAATTCTTCTTTTATTTCATTAATCTTTTTATCAAATTCTTTCTTTACTTCTTCTTTATCTAAAGATTTTACTTGATTCATTAAATCATCAAGTTTATTCTTTAAATCTGCTCTCATTTCTTTACCTTTTTTAGGAGCAAACAACATACCTAAGCCTGCACCAATGGTAGCTCCTACTACAAATTTTCCAATACCTTTTTTACTCATTTGTATCATCCTCTTTCTTTCTTTTAAATATTTTTTCTACTATTCCAATGATAGCACCAATAACTCTACTACTAATTAAG
Source organism: uncultured Bacilli bacterium (assembly GCA_947631155.1). Taxonomy (GTDB): domain Bacteria; phylum Bacillota_I; class Bacilli_A; order RF39; family UBA660; genus UMGS995. Next base: position 5,527 of record CANRKG010000016.1, on the reverse strand, counting down.
TCTATGCTATTTGTTGTTTTATTAATAACACTAAATAGTCCATTTAATGTATTAACCTTATCTTCCATATTAGATAATAATCTTTCGGCTCTATCTAACATTTGAATAGCCCTTATTCCTAGTATAATCAATACTATAAATAATATAATACCAAATATATAATATAACATTGGTAAGACATCACTAACAAATTCCATACAAATATTCCTTCTTTCTAATTTTTATCGTACATAGAATCAATTAAATCAAATAGATTATCATCATCAGTTTCTTCATCATCATATACTTCTGGGGTACTATTTATTTCTTCATCAATATCTACTTCTGGTTCTTCATCTATTTCTTCTTTGGTTTCTTCTGTTTCAATTTCTTTCATTTTTTCTTCTAGTTCAGCATTCTTTTTTTGAGTTCTTCTACCAGTCGATTTTTCTTTTGAAACATCTTTATAATCAACATTATATTCTAAACCTAAATCCTCAAAATATTCTTCGGCATCTGCTACTGTAATTTCCTTAATCTCAGGTGTTGTATTATCTGCACTCAAATCAACTAATTGACTCTCATCTTCTTCATCTTCGTAATCAGAAGATATAGGTACCTTTTCTTCTAAATCATATTTAAGTTCATCATCCAAAGTACCATAAGCCTTTTTTCGTACTGCATCTAAATCTAAATTTTCATGAGCATAACTACTAGTAAGTCTAATTTCCTTTTTATCTTTTATTTCTTCTTTTTTATAATTCTTATCTAATATTCCATAAATAGGAGAAATAATTGGTGAAGGTTTAAAATATGTTCTTTCTTCTTTTTTCTCATACAAACCATGTTCTGGCTCTATAATTTCAAAATCCTCTATCCCATATGGTTTAGATTTCTTTTCTTTATTTTTATTAATTTCCTTTTTATCATCATTCTCGATTGGTAAAACTGGTTTTTCTGGAACCTTTTTTTCAGTAACCAAATCTTCAACTTCAAAATCATTATCATCCATCATTGGAAAACGAAATTCTTTATTATTTGAATTTAAAATTTCTTCTTCTAATGGATTTTCTTCTTTTTCTCTATCGATAATTTCTTTCTTTTCTGGTTGAACTATTTTTTTAGCAATTGGTTTTTCAACTTTTACTTCTTCTTTTTTAGGTTTTGCTTTTTTTACTTCCTTTTTTTTAGGTTTTTCTTCTACCTCTACATACTCTTCCTCAAAAAGAGCATTCTTCAGTTTATCTAATAATTTCATAAAGCCACCTCTATTCTCCCTCTTCTATTTGTAGATTATCTTCATCTGTTTCATCTTTATCATAAGAATCATATTCCTTAATATAATCTAGAAAATCGTTATTACTTTTTTTTGTTTTAAAAATATTATAGTTTTCTTCTTTATAATTTAAAATATTTTCTCCAACAATTGTATCCAAAACCTTATCATTATATTTCACTGAAGATAACACTAGTGAAATATTTATAAGTGCTTCTTTTAAATGTTTTTTATCTACATATGATTCTATCTTAGCATAATTATACATAGCTTCAATAAAATAACCATTACTAACTTGATTAATTTCCAAATAACCAAATTTATCTTTTTTATTTAAAGATTTAGAATAATATGCTTTAGAATCTACTTTATATTTATCCCTTATTTTATGATATTTACTAACTACATCAACATATAAATAATAATAGTTATTATATTGATCTCTCAATATAGCATTATAGTCTTCTTTCTCTAAAAAACTAAGTCCTTTAGGAATATAATAACTATATCCATCAAAATTTACATTTTTTAATTTTGATTCCTGCTTTAATAACTGTTCTATAATATCATCTATACTATTTTCTCTTACTTGTGAAATACTACAGCCACTAATAAGTATAGAGCTGATAAAGAGCAAAATAATTAATTTTTTCATAATTCACCTACTCTTATATTACATTATAACAAATAATTGTAAAAATAAAAATAATTTAATTCATTCTTTACTATTTTGTACACTATCTAATACTGCGTTTAATGCTAAAATGGGTACATCTTTCTCTAAAAATTTATCTTCATATTCTGTAGTTATAATATTTTCATCCTTGTTTTTATGTAAATTTAAAGTAACATTTTCGAGCCTATAACCTTTTTTTGATAAAGTTTCGATAGAATATGTAAATAAATCTTCATTATCTGTTCTTAAAAATATTTCTTTTTTCTGTTTAAAGATTGCATCATACTTATCTAAAAATATTTTACTCGTTAATCTTCTAAAATGATGTCGAATTTTAGGCCAAGGATCTGAAAAATTTAAATAAATTCGATCTATTTCTTTTGAAAAAACTTGATCAATTTCTAAAGCATTAATTCTAATCAATAATAAATTGGGTAATAATTGGGGCAGTTTTTGTATTGCTCTTACTAAAATACTATCGTATTTTTCTATACCAATAAAATTTATATTAGGATAGGCTTTAGCATTTTCTATTAAAAATTTACCTTTTCCCATACCTATTTCTATATATATAGGATTATTATTATTGAATAGTTTGTTCCATTTACCAATATATTCTTGAGGATTTTTTACAACCTGCGGACAATTTTCTAAAATTATTTCTTTATTTTTAACATTACGAATTCTCATTACATTACCTCTTTCCATGCTATTTTATCACATATAGAGAGCTTTTGCATATAATAAAGCGAATGAAGGAGTAATATATGAATAATATGCCATACTTATTTATACCAGATATGAGTGCAATGAATTCTATGTCTTTTTATAATTCTCCAAATAATAGTAATATCATAATGGACTTAGCAGAACAAGTAAATAAATTAAACAGAGATGTAAGAAGATTAGAACGTAGACTAAACCAATTAGAAAAGAAAAGTCAACCCCATATAAAAAAAGCTAATATTGATGACAATGACGATTCTGGTATGTATATGATGTAGAACACTTTTGTGTTCTTTTTTTTCAAAAAAATTAATTTTATATTTATTTGTGGTATAATAACAATAGGATGGTGTATCAAGATGAGTAAATTATTAGAATTAGACAAAGATACTTATGATAATTTTGTTAAAAACCATAAAACTAAATCTCACTTTTTACAATCATATTGTTGGGGTGTTTTTTCTAAAAAGGAAAAGAATCTCAATCCCTATTATCTAGGAATAGTAAATGAACAAGAAGAAGTAGTAGGTGCAGCTTTATTACTACAAAAGATGTTACCTTTAGGATTTTGTTATTTCTATGTTCCAAGAGGATATGTTATTGACTATAAAAATATGGATTTAGTTCAAGATATGACAATTAAAATTCATGAGTTTGCCAAAAAGAAAAAAGCTATTTTTGTAAAAATAGACCCAGATGTTCCTCTACACAAATTAGATAATGATGGTCATATACAAGAAGATGCAGAAAATAATTATCAATTAGTAGATTTTTTAAAGAAAATTGGTTATCGTCATAGAGGCTTTAACAAAAATTTTGAAAGTAGTGAACCTCGCTATACTTTCCGCCTGGATTTAACTCAAAGTATGGAAGATATTGAAAAAAACTTTCATCCTACAACACGCAAAATTATTCATAGAGGTAATCCTTTTAATTTAGTCTGTTATAAAAATGCTGATGCTAAAATTGAAGATTTCTACCTTACTATGATAGAAACCGCTAAAAGAGAACAAGTAGTTTATCACGATTTAAATTATTATAAAACTTTTTATGAATTACTTCACAAAAATAATCAAGCAGATTTATATGTAGTAGAGGCTAATATCAAAGAACTAAAAAAACTTTACAAAGATAAAATAGATGCCGCTCAAAAGCAATTAAGTTTATTGGAAGAAAGAGAAACTTCAAAAAGTAAAAATAAAATAGAAGAATTAAAAGCTCAACAAATCAAAAATGAAAAAGAATACCAAGAAATATGTAAAATAAAAGATAAAAAAATTATTCTTTCTTCTATTTTAACTGCTAAATATGGTAACAAAGTATGGACTGTACATGGTGGAAACCATACACTATTACGTTTTCTTAATGCTAATTATTTTATTTATTATACAATTATTAAAGACGCTAAAGAAGAAGGTTATGAATACATTGATTTCTTTGGCACTACAGGAAATCCAACTAAAGATAATCCCATTTATGGAATTCATCTATTTAAAAAAAGATTAGGTGGAGAATATTTAGAATTTATTGGTGAATTTGATTATGTTATTAAGCCATTTATGTATTTTCTATTTCAAAAATTGGTACCTTGCTACCGCAATATTATTAAGAAAAGATCTAAAAAGGAGTTAAATGATGAAGTTAAGGGAAATAAATAAAAAAGAATTTTTTGATTTTTGTAAAAGTCAATCAACTAATAATTTTTATCAAACTAAAGAATATGCAGAATTTTCACGCTTAAAAGGATATCATACTTACTTCTTAGGAGTTGACCAAAATGGTAAAATTAAAGCAGCTACGTTGTTACTATCTAAGAAAATCAAATTTACTAAATCTAAAATATTTTTTGCTCCTAGAGGTTATATTATGAATTTTAAGGATTTAGAACTTTTAAGGTTTTTAACTAAAGAAATTAAAAACTTTATAGAAGAGAAAAAAGGTGTCTTTTTAAGAATAAATCCTTACTATCCAATAAAACAAGTTGATTTAGATGGTAATTATGTAACAGGCGGTTTTAATAATGAAAAAGTTCTAAATATACTACAAGAATTAGGCTATAAAAAAAGTCCAAATAAAATGACTACTCCTAAATTTTATCATCAAGTTCTCTTAAAAGATAAAAATGAACAAGAACTTTTAAACAATTGCCATGAAGAGCATAAAAATATCATATTAAATAATATAGAAAAAGGTCTTTTTACAAAAGAAATAACTGATAATCAACTTAATGATACTATTAATCTTATTAAACAAAGTCATTATAAAATTAATTTTATTGATAATTTATCTAATTTTAAAGAATTTTATAAAATAATGAATGAATCCAACATGATAAAAATTAATATAGTGGAAATGAATATTGATAAATACAAAGAAAACCTATTAAATGAGATTGAGCATACAGGAACTGAAAACAAAGAATTAGATTTAGTTAAAAAATTAGAATATCAATATGGACATAGTGTTATTATGGGATGTAATGTTACTATTTATTATGGTAACGAAGCAACTACTATTTGTACAGCTATAAATGATAAATTTGTAGAGTATTTCCCTATATATACTTTATTTTGGAACTCTATTAAAGATGCCAAAAATAACGGAGTTGAAAAATATAATTTCTATGGATTTAATTCAGATTCTATTGATAATAATAAATGGGACAATCTTTATAGAGGCTTTAATAGTGAACTCATAGAGCTTATTGATGAACATGATTTAATAAACAATGAATTTATTTACAATCAATATTGTAAATATCTTAATCGACACAAGCAAAACATTTTAGGCTTTAAAGTAAAAATCCACCCTTAAAAAGGGTGGTTTTTCTCTAAAGCCTGTAAGGCTTGACACTGGCAGCTACCATTTGG
>CANRKG010000015.1 GCA_947631155.1 uncultured Bacilli bacterium | reverse complement strand
CCTTTTCAAATTTCAATTTTTAAAATCTGCATAAGAAAACCTCTAGAAAAATTCTAGGGGTTTGTCTACACTCTGAGTAGTAATTAAAATTTAATTACTATTTTTTTATGTTATTTTTATAAATTTCATAAAATAATGCAAACTAACTAGTAGGAGGAATTTTATGAAAAATATAATTAATGCTAAAAAAAGTGGTTGGACTAACATTAGTGAAGATGAAAGAAAAAATATTTTTAATTTAGCAGAATCATATATCGAATTTTTAAATAAATCGAAAACAGAAAGAGAAGCCAGTAAAAATATTATTCAAAAATTAGAAGAAAATGGTTTTCAAGATATTACTACACAGTCTAAGTTAAATCCAGGTGATAAAGTTTATTATAACAATCGTAATAAAAGTGTTTTTGCAGCTATTATTGGTAAAAATAAGTTAATTGAAGGAACTAATATAATTGGTGCTCATATTGATTCACCACGAATTGATTTAAAGCCTAATGCCATTTATGAAGATGTTAAATTGGCATTATTTGAAACTCATTATTATGGTGGAATTAAAAAATATCAGTGGACCACTATTCCCTTAGCAATCCATGGTGTAATAGTAAAACCCAATGGTGAAAAAATAGAAATTAATATTGGTGAAGATGAAGAAGATCCTGTTTTTACCATTACGGATATTTTGCCACATTTAGCTCAAAAACAGTATGAAAAGAAAATTGGCGAAGCTGTTGATGGAGAAAGTTTAAATATTTTAATTGGTAGTATTCCTTTTGAGACTAGTGATTCAGTTAAAGAAAATATTTTAAAAATTTTAAATGATAAATATGGAATTATCGAAACAGATCTTTATAGTGCAGAAATAGAAGTAGTTCCAGCTTTTAAAGCTAGAGATTTAGGTTTTGATAGAAGTATGGTTGCATCTTATGGACAAGATGACAGAGTATGTGCTTATACGTTATTAGAAGCTCTTATTGATTCAGCTAATGATAATACTTATACAAATATAGCTATTTTTGCTGATAAAGAAGAAATAGGTAGTTATGGAAATACAGGAATGTATTCTAGTATGTTTGATTATTTTGTAAATATGATTTTGACTAAAACAGATTCAAATTTTGCAGGAGCTTTGACTGAAGTATATTGTAATTCTAAAATGTTATCAGCCGATGTAGGCGCAGGAGTAGATCCTAATTATCAGGATGTATCAGAAAAAACAAATTCTTCATATATAGGTTATGGAGTAGAGCTTAATAAATATACAGGTTCATATGGTAAATCAGGAGCCAGTGATGCTAATGCAGAATATGTAGCTTATGTAAGAGATATTTTTGAAAAAAATAATATTAGTTATCAAGTTTCAGAATTAGGTAAAGTAGATCTTGGTGGTGGAGGTACTATTGCCTATATTTTAGCCAATAAAGGTATGGATGTAATTGATTGTGGAGTTCCAGTTATTTCAATGCATTCACCATATGAAGTAACAAGCAAGTATGATATTTATGCAGCTTATAGATGTTATAAAGCTTTTTTTGAGACAGCTAAAAAAGTAAATTATTAAAATAATAATGGTGGTGATGATATGAAATATAATTCTATTTGGGAACAATATAATAAACATAGTATTGAAAATAAAAAACTGCCTTCAGAAGTAGTGGATATTTTAATAATTGGTGGAGGTATTACTGGACTTACTTTATCTTATTTATTAAAAGATTATTCACAAAAGGTAGTAATCATTGATAAGGGAAAAATAGGTAATAGTGTAACATCTAGATCTACAGCTAAAATTAGTTTCTTACAACAAGATATATATCAGAAGTTAGAAAAAACTTTTGATTATGAAACAAGTAAAAAATATTATGAGTCACAAATGTATGCTATTGAATTGTTAAAAAATATTATAGAAAAAAATAAAATCAGTTGTGACTTTTTAGATTCACCATCATATTTATTTACCAATATGGAGAATAATATTAAATCTTTAGAAAAGGAAAAACAATTATTGACTTCCTTCGGTGTAGAATGTTTTGATAGTGATGAATTACCTATAAAATTTCCTGTTAAAAAAGTTTTTTATACTAAAAATAATTATACATTTAATCCTGTTAAATATTTAAATAAACTGGTTAATATTATAAAGTCTAATATAGAAATTTATGAAAATGTTTGTGCAGAAAATATAAATTATGAAAATAATAACTATATAATTGAAACATCACAAGGAAAAATAAAAGCTAAAAAGGTAGTAATTGCTAACCAATATCCATTTTTTATTAAACCAGGATTTATTCCTTTTAGGAATTATATGAAAAGGGAATATGTAAATGCTGCTTCTATTGATAAAAAATACCAGTTTAATGCTATTAATATTGATGATGAATTACATTCTATTAGGTTTTATAATAAATATTTAATATATGTTTCTAATAGTCATCGTATTGTCAATAAACTTGATTCAGAAAAGAACTATCAGAAGGCCCAAGATAATTTTTATAAATATTTTAATTTAAAGCCAGAATATAGTTGGTTAAATCAAGATTTAATAACTAATGATCATTTACCAATTATAGGGGAAGTTAAAAAGGACTTATTTATTTCTACTGGTTATAATGCATGGGGAATGACTAATGGTGTTTTAGGTGCTAAAATAATTCATGATTTGCTAGAAAAAACTAATAATGAATTTACTGATTTAGTAAAACCGAATCGAATTAATACAATTGGTATATTTAATAGTATCATAGACTCTTTATCATATATTAAACCTTATATAGAAGCACCTTTTCATAATAATGATATTTATGTAGAAGAAGATAATGGTATTAAATATAATGTTTATGTTGATAGTAAAGGAATAAAACATCGTGTGAAAAGAAAATGTCCACATTTGAAATGTAATTTAATTTTTAATAAAAAAGAATTAACTTGGGATTGTCCTTGTCATGGATCTAGATTTGATTTAGATGGTAAATTGATAGAAGGACCTAGTAAAAAAGATATTTAAAAAAGTAATATAATTAAATTATATATTACTTTTTTTAGTGTTTATGCTATTATTAAACTAGGAGTGATTATATGTTATATAATATTTTATGGTTATTACTAGCTATTACCCCTGTTATTATCTTAGGTTATTATGTTTATTTAAAAGATAAAGACAAAGAACCTAAAAGAATTCTAGTTAAATTATTTATAGGTGGAATTTTAGCAGCTATTACTACAATATTAGTTAGTTTCATAATCCAACGATGTTTTCCTGCATTTATTGCAAATGCACTCAAAGATAATGGTTTAAAATTATTTATTTATACTTTTATTGTGATTGGCTTAACAGAAGAATTAAGTAAATGGCTATTTTTATATTTATTTTCTTATCATAATAAAGAATTTAACCAACTATATGATATGCTTGTTTATTCAGTTTTTGTAGCTTTAGGTTTTGCGATAGTTGAAAATATTTTATATGTTTATGATGGTGGTTTTATAGTAGCAATCAGTCGTTTTTTTGTAGCAATACCAGGTCATGTTAGTATGGCAATATTTATGGGCTATTATTTATCTTTTGCTAAGTTAGCAACTATTAAGAATCGCCAAGATTTAAAAACTCAATATTTTATTTGTAGTATTTTAGTTCCTAGTATTTTACATGGAATTTATGATTATTGTATTTTATCTAGTAATATTATTTTATTATTAATATTTGTAGTTTTTATACTTTCATTATTTTATCAGGCTCACAAAAAATTAATTTGGATGTCTAAATTACCTGATGATTTTGTTATTAAACAATAACGATTATTTATAACGATATTTACGCGGTTTTTCAAAAGATATATTGATTAAAATTCCAACTAGAATCATATATGATAATAAACTACTACCACCATAACTTATAAAAGGTAAGGTAATTCCTGTAATAGGTAACAAACCTACTGTCATGCCAATATTTTGAATCTGTTGAAATAAGAGCATAGCAACAATCCCAACTAAAATATATTTATCTGTATCATTGATTTTTTTATGAGCTAATTTGATAATTGTTGAGTCTAGAAAAATAATTAAAGATATCAGTAGAAAAACCCCAATTAAACCAAAGTTTGAAGCAAAAACAGCAAAGATAAAATCTGTACCAGCTTCAGGAAAATAAATTGGAGTTTTATTAAAACCATGCCCCCATAATCCAGCTGACCCAATGGCTGCTTTTGCATTTTCTAATTGAAAGCCACTACCACTAGACCAATCTAAAACTCGTTCTAAACGATAATATAAGTTGGTTCCAAATAGTGTAATAAAAAGATTTTCCTTAAAGAAGTAAATAAGAAGGATTAAACCAATTGTAACAGTTAATAAAGAAAACGCGATTACAAACCAACGAAATCTAATACCGGATGCAAACATCATACTAATATAAATAACTAAGTAAATAATTACACATCCTGTATCTGGTTGTAAAAAAGTTAAAATAGAAGGAATAAGAGTAATTACTAAAGTTTTAATAATAAAAATAAATTCTGTTTTCATAGATGGATTATCATATTCAGCTCTAAAATTATGAATCATAGTAGCTAGAGTCAACATTAAAAATATTTTCATAAACTCACTAGGTTGAATACTACCTATTCCCGGAATTACAAACCAACATTTACTACTATTAATTTCTGGAGCAAATAAAAGAAGTGATAGTAAGAGAATATTTCCAATAATATATAAAAGCCAAGTATGAGCATATAAATATTCATTTTTTAATCTAATTAAAATAACAACTAAAACAATTCCAACTAAATACCAAATAGATTGTTTTAAAGCTAAATTGCCCATAGTAGGGGAAATATAAGCTGATGCACTATAAATAGTAATAATACCAATAATTGCTAAAAGAAAAATGGGAATTATAATTGAAAAATTAATTTTTTTATGCTTTAAAATCATGCTATCTCTCCTCATCTATTAGTTATTATACCAAAAAACCGCAAGTTTTATATCAAATAATCATAAAATATCATAAAGGATGTGATTTTTATAAAAAAATTACCTAAAATTTATCAAAATACAATTGATAAAAATATAAATAATAATAAAAAAACCTATTATATAAGAAATAAGACCTCTGAAGAATCACTAGTTTCAGAGACTATGACACAAGATCAAATTGATAGTGTTCTTGATGATATTTTTAATGATATTGGTTATTCTTTTAATATCCCTGTTATCATAAAAACTAATACTAAAACATATGAGACAAGTTTGATTACTAGAACTAATGGTTATCTGCTAACTTTTGATAATCACAAAATAAGAATAGATGAAATAGTTTATATCCAAAGAAAAAATCCTTAAATAGGATTTTTATTTATTACATAGCGATGTAAGTATCATCATAGCACTTAACTGCTGATACACAGTTTAAATCAATTGTAAAAAATTGATTGGTAGATGTATAAGTACCGTTTTCAAAATTTAACAATCTACAAGTACAACAACAATCATCAACAGATTCTAGACGAAAAATAGTAGCGCCATCAACAGTCCAAAGACCTCCGGTTGTACAATTATATAAGGAAACTGGACGAGTATTATAAGAAATAATTTCATCTGGTCCTAAGAAAGGTCTTCCACATCCTTCTTGATTACAATTTTCAAAACTATTTCTTTGTAGACGAATAATTTTTTTAAGGATTTCACTTATACAACCACAATTATTGTTATTTTTTTCTTCACACATATTTATATCTCCCTTCTATAAATTTTCTAAGAATATGTCGCTTAAACATCTTAAGATACAGAAACAATTTAAATCTACAGTAACAAATTCATTAGTAGAGGTATAAGTAGTTTCTTCACCAACAGTAGTAGGGGCTAAAATTCTTAATTTAGCACAACAACCATCGACATCTTCTACTCTAAAAACACTGGATGTTGATAAAACGTTATTTGTATAATAATTTACTGTGAATAACTCATTAGTTTTACTATATAATGTTATAGGTCTAGTATTGTAATAGAAAAAATCACTATTACCTAAAAATGGTCGATCACAGCCCTCTGGATAACATTCTGGAGAACATTCTTTTTGTAAAATATCTATAACTTTTAATATTTTAGCAAGGCAACATTTATCATTATTTTCCATAAAATTCCTCCTTATCATTTCTAATATAAGATATTCTTCTAATAAAATTTAGTGCATAGCTTATACCTAATTTATATATATGTTTTTGTTTAGAAAATAAAAACTTTATTTTTTGAATATAATACTGTATAATGAAATTGGTGATATTATGCAATATATACAATATATAATTATTGGAATTGTTTTAATTATTATTTTACTTGCTATATTAAAAGCGAATAAAAAAGATGCTAATCTAGATTTCAATAAATTAGTAGAAGCTTTAGGTGGTCGAGATAATATAATAGAAACAGAATTTATGTTATCGAGATTTAAAGTTACGCTTAAAGATGTAACTTTGGCTAATAAAGAAGCTATTCAAAAACTAGGCGCTAAAGGAATAGTGGAAATAGATAATCAATTAAAAATTATATTAGGTCCTAATTCCAAGCAATTAAAAAAATATATTGATGACTTAAAATGACAAATAAAGTCATTTTTTTTCATATTTCGACAATATTCGACAAATTCATTTTGTATAATCTTTTTTAGAAAGAGGTTATGATATGATGGAAATGTTTGAGGGAGTATTTTTAAATTGTATATATTTATTGTTCCCTTTATCTGTTTATATAATTGCTACGGCATATATAAAAAATATTGATAAGCATACAAAAAATATATTTTTAGATTTAGCTTTATTATCTTCTATTTATTTTTTATTTAGGTATGGATATAAAATATTTTCAATTTATCCTATGATTTTATTTAATATCCCATTATTAATTGGTTATTTAAAACAAAGAAAAATAACTTCGGTGGTAATATCAATTTTATTAATTATTTATTATCACCATACAATTGGAATTAATTATTCTTTACTGATAATAGAGTATTTTATTTATTATATTATTTATAATTATTCCAGTAAAAACAACCTTAATCATTTTCAATTATTAAGTAATTTTGTTTGTATTAAGGCTTTTATTATGTCAGTTGAAATGTTTATTATATTTAAACCTGATAGTAATATTATTTTCAACTTTGTATATATTTTTTGTATTATGATGTTGTTTACAATTATCGCTTCTATTTGTTTATACCTTTTAAATAAAGGAGAAGAAATTATTGATTTAAATAGTACGTTAAAGGCTTTAGAAAAAGAGAAGAAACTTAGAATGTCATTATTCAAAATTACTCATGAAATAAAAAATCCTATTGCTGTATGTAAGGGCTATTTGGATATGCTTGATTATGATGATACAAAAAAAATAAAAAAATATATACCAATTGTAAAAGATGAAATAGCTAGAACCTTGATTTTAATGGATGACTTTTTAGATTATACAAAAATAGAAATAGAAAAAGAAGAAACTGATTTATATATGTTATTAGAGGATACTTGTGATATTACAAAACCACTTTTTAAAAGTAAACATATAAATGTTAATTTTGAAGTTCCAGATGATGAATTGTATTTAGAATTAGATTATAATAGAATGAAACAAGTTTTTGTTAATATTTTTAAAAATAGTATTGAAGCAAAAGACAAAACAAAAGATGATAATTATTTAAAAATAGATGTTTTGAAAGCACCTAATGAAGTTATTATTAAAATCAAAGATAATGGTATTGGAATGGATAAGAAAACTTTAGATCGCGTTGATGAGATGTTTTATACTACTAAAGAAAAGGGAACTGGTTTGGGAGTAGCTCTTTCTAAAGAAATCATTAATTTACATAATGGAACTATTAAATATTCTTCTATTAAGGGAAAATATACTTTAGTAACTATAAAATTACCATTGGAAGTTATTTAATAAAAGAAAAAAGCTAAAGTAATAATTTAATTACCTTACCATATACTTTGATAGTAGTAATTTATTGATCGCTAATATAAATGACCAAGGAGGAATTAACACATGTATAAATTACATTCTTTAACTGTAGAACAAGTATCAGGTAGGGAAGATACGAGATTAAAAATTTTTGATTATTATGGAACAGAAGCAAAAGTAACCGATTATGCTATTTTAAAAAATGCTTTTATATATAATAATAATAATACAGGAAAATGGTGGGTTGATTCTGATTATGATAGTGATAATATTGCTAATTTTTATGGTTTAGATGGGTATTTAGGTTTTAGTATAAAAAATGATTGTTCATATTGTATTAGACCAGCAATAAAATATTCCGACATTAGTGATATGTGTTTTAATAAGAGAATAACAGGACCAGGAATATTAGAAGCTAGAGTTGGTAGTTATCCTAATTTTGCAGTTTCAAAAAGTCTGCAAAATAAATTATTTAGATTATATCAACAGGGCTTTCTATTTCCAGTTGATTATAAAAGTATGGATGCTCGTGATAAAAATAATTTAATATTTGATTTTTTAGCTTATAAGGAACCAGTATTTGTCTATAATAATGAACGTTATGTATTAGCTACTGCTAAACAATCAAGTCTTTTATCAAATGGATGTAGATATAAAAAAGGTGATAAAGTTTGGGTAAAAGAAACTCCAATTAATTTACTTATTGACTTAAAACATGATACAGCTGTCTTTAAAGATTTAATTGTAGCAGGTATTCCTTATATTAATCATAAACAATATATTAATAATTATTTATCTAATGAATTAGGTATAGATAAACCAAAAACATATCTAAAAAGAAAAAGCTGATTAACAGCTTTTTTTTAATAATAAAAATTATTACTATTGCTACTATACAAGTAAGGATAAGGGTATGTATAAGGTTGAGCTTGTGGATAAAAATACATTGGTTGCATACAGCAGCCTTGACCACCTTTGTTTAATTGATTATTATTAGCTATTCCATATCCTAAAGCAGTACCTGCAAGACCTCCGACAACAAATGGTGCTAAGAAAAATCTATCATCTTGAAAATTACTATTTTGAGGATAAACCATTTGTTGACCTTGGCGGTACATATCATCTTGCCATATCATTTGATTAGTTTGATCAAATGAATAATTTGGATAATAATTATTATTCATAAAAACACTCCTTTATAAATAATCTATGAAACAACAAAAATAAAGTTCATATTTCTATTATTCTAATTTTTAATATAATGTGTTATAATTCATACTAACATGAGATAAGGAAGAGGTATTTTATGGAAAGATTACAAAAATTTATCGCAGAATCAGGTTATTGTTCAAGAAGAAAAGCAGAAGAACTAATTACGCAAGGAAAAGTACTAGTAAATAATCAGATTGTTACTACATTAGGTACTAAAGTTAGTGGTAAAGAAGAAATAGTAGTAGAAGGTAAGCTTTTAACTAAAGAAGAAAAAGAATACTATTTATTAAATAAACCTCGAGGTGTTATAACTTCGGTTAGTGATGATAAATCGCGAAAAACAGTTGTTTCTTTAATTGATACAGATAAAAGAATTTATCCCATTGGTAGACTTGATTATGATACAACAGGAGTTCTTCTATTAACTAATGATGGCGAATTTGCTAATATTTTGATGCATCCTAATAGTAAAGTTGATAAAGTTTATATTGCTAAACTTAAGGGTATTATTAATGGTGAGGCAATTACTAAATTAAAAAATGGTATTGAATTAGATGGAAGACGTTGTGAAAAATGTCGAGTAAAATTACGAAAGAAAGATCTAAAAAATAATACTTCAACAGTAGAAATAGTTATTCATGAAGGTAGAAATCATCAAGTCAAAAGAATGTTTGAAGCTGTAGGTTTTGAAGTATTAAAGTTAAAACGTGAACGTGTTGGTATTTTTACAGTTACGGGCTTAAACTCAGGAGAATATCGAAAATTATCTCCTAAAGAAGTAGCCATTATCTTTTCTTTAAAAAATAATAAATAATCATCTTTTTTACTTATATAATTAATTTAACTGCAAAAAAAAAGCATACTATTATGCTTCTTCAATGGCACTAGTTGGACAAGATTCAATAGCTTCTTTAACACTTTCTTCGTCATCTTCAGAAACTTTATCAACTATTACTTCTGAAAGTCCTTCGTCATTAAGTTCAAAAACATCTTCACATATTGCAGCACAAGCACCACAACCAATACATAAATCTTTATTTACTGTTACTTTCATTATATAACTTCCTTTCACTTATCATTATAACTAAAAATATTCTTTACGTAAAGAAAAAATCACAATTCATAAATTTATTAATTATTTTACATTTGTATGATATTCTTAATATAAGAAGGTGAAATAGTATGAGAAGTAGAATGGAACGTTATATGCGTACAGAGGAAACTAACTATGGAAAAGCTAGTAGACAAACGCGAAACAGTGATTTATATAACAATATTGGAAATAATACTAAATATACTAATTTTACAGATGTTAGTAATTTAAATGCGGTATCGTTAGATGATGCTCGAAAAAAATATCGTACTAGAGAAGGCTATCAAACTATTAAAGAATATAGAGATATTGAAAGAAAACCAACGGTTAAAAAAGAATTAGATGAATTTAATTATTTATATCAGGATCATGAAAATAGAGTTTATGATATTAATAGCGTTATTGCTAAAGCTAAAGAAAATAGAAAAGAAAAAGATGCCCTAGAAGAAAAAAGAAAATTAAAGAATACTAATTATAATATTTTAGCAAATTTAAATCCAGAGGAATTGGAAAGATATCGTGAAGAAAAACATAATCGAAAGAAACCTGATGAAAAAGAATTAAGAGAATTAATTGATACTATTACTTCTAAAACTTTAGCGGGAGAAATTTCTAAAGAAGCAGGGGTAGATTTATTAAGTGATTTAATGGCTACAAATGTAAATGATAGCGTTTCTGCAGATAAAGAATTAGATTTATCTAAAGAAATTTTAGATAAAGAATCTTTAAATAAATTAGAAAAAGCTAAAGAAGAAGAACCTGTCACTAGTAGTCAAGAATTCAAAGATATGGATAAATCTTTTTATACTAAATCAATGGATTTATCTGATAAAGACTTTGAATTTGAAGATGTGGAAGAGAAAAAAGTACCAGTCTTTTTAAAAATACTTTTAATTTTAATATTACTGGCTTTGATTATTGTGGGAGTGTATTTTATTTATAATAAATTTTAAAAAATGGAGTTAGCTCCATTTTTTTATATACATATAATTACTGTTGCTAAATTTAGATTAGTTATGTATAATAAAAGATACTGATAAGGAGAATTAAACTATATGAAGAAAACAATATATTTACCTAATGATAGTAAGACTTTAAAACAATACAGTATTGAATACAATTATGATGAAATTTTAAATTATATAAATAGTAAAACAATGGAAATGGGAGCTAAAGTAGATAATTATGGCTCTATAAATCCAAGCTATTATCATAGAATTATCGCAGATGATGAACGTCTTTCTGTAAAAAGAGTTTATCATTCAAAATTAGATATAGGTACTATTTGGAAAAATCCTAATTTAGAATATAACTATGAAATTTTTTCTAATGAAGCACCAATTATTAGAGCTTTAACAGAAGTATTAAAACCTAAAAAAACTTGTTTAGGAAAAATAAATGATGCTAATACAATTGGGCAATATTTATTAGAAAAACATTCTGGTATGACTATAGAACAATTTTTTGATTATAATTATTTTGAACATCTATCATTTGCACCCTTGATAAAATATTTAAAAAATAAAGATATTATGTTGGAGTTTTTAGAATTTTTTAAATTAGATATGCAAGATTTATTATCATATAGTAAGTTGGAAAATAGTACTTTTCAAGCTATAGATTGTTTCCATAACCAATATCCAAATGCAAAAATAGAAATACTTGATTATGCTAAAAAAGAATTTGAAAAAGTAAAGAAAATTTCTAAAAACAATCAAAAAGTTTTAAGATTAAAATAATTACAAATTATCATAAACTGTAATGGTGATATTATGAATAAAAAGAAAATAATTGTATTTTGTTTAGTTTTTATATTTGTAATTCTTTCTATTTTAATTAAAATAAAAGGTATATTTCAAATAGATACAATTGTTTATAAATTTATTATTAGTTTTCGGACAGAAAATTTAACAAATTTTTTTAAATTGTTTACGCGCTTAGGTACTTTTAATATTTGCTTAGGAATAGGACTTATAGTTTTTCTTATTTTTAGAAATAAAACTTATATTGTTGTTCCAATATCGATTGTTCTTGTTAAAATAATAAATTTATTTACCAAGTTTATAATAAATAGAGATCGACCTAATATTTTAAGATTAGTGACGGAAAAAGAATCTAGTTTTCCTAGTGGCCATGCTACGATGGCGATTACACTTTATGGACTTTTAATTTATTTTATTTGGAAGAAATGTCGAAATCCTAGACTTAAAACAATCATAATTAGCATGTTACTATTTCTAATTTTATTAATAGGTATTAGTCGAATATACTTAGGTGTTCATTACTTTACTGATATTATAGGTGGATATATATTAGGTTTAATTTATTTGTTAATAGTTACTAACTATTTAAAGGGATGATTATATGTATAAATTAATATTAACTAATTTTGATGAAACATTAATTGATAAAGATGGGATTATACCGCTTTCAACTGTTGTATTATTCGATGAATTAAGAAGAAAAAATATTAAAATAGTAATGGTAACTGATCGTTGTTTAAAATCAGTTTTAGATTATAATAAAGACTTTACTATTTGTGATTATTTAATTACTTCTAATGGGTCTTATATTTATAATGTTCCTTCTCAAAAAGTAATATATAAAAAGAATATGGGAATTAGAATTGTTAAAAAGATTATTAAAAATTATTTTGAGAAAGCTGATATTTATATCACTAATCATAAGTTATGGAATTTACTTAATAAAAATCATCATTATTTTGAATTTGATGTAAAACAAATTACTGATATTGATTCTTTTTTAGAAGAAAATAAAACGGATATTTATAAAATGGATTTATGTTTTAAAACTTTAGAAGATGCTCAAGGTTGTCTAAAAGAAATAAAAAAATTGAATTTAAAAGTAAACTTAAATTTAAAAAATAAAGATACTTATTATGATATAGAAATTACTAATAGTGAAATTTCAAAATTGGGTGCAGTGGAAAAAATATTAACTAAAGAAAAATTAACTTGGAAAGATATTATATTTTTTGGTACTGATAAAACTGATATACCATTACTTAAACAAGTTGGTTTGGGTATCGCTGTTGCTAATGCTGTACCACTTGTTAAAAAAGCCGCCCAAGATATTACTTTAGATCATAATTCCAAAGGAGTAGAGTACTATTTAAAAAAGATATTTTAAGATTAAAGTTATAAGATAGAAGTGTAGACAAAAAAAGTGTATGCTTTTATTTTTTTTTATGATATATTATATATAGAACATGTAGTTAGGATGTGGGATTATGAATTTAAAATTTGCTGTAAATGATTATGTGTTAATCTGGAATTTATTATTTCAAGCATCCATATCTGAAGAGATTCATAATTTAAAACAGAAAATATGGAAAAATTATAAGAATCAATACAATAGTGTATTTAAAGATAATCAATTAATCCTAAAGGATCCTAAAAATTTTATTCCAAATGATGATACTATCTATAATATTGTTTTAGAAACTAAAGAATATGAACGTATCAAAAAAAATGCTGAAAAATTTCGTATTAAAATATTAAAGATTTGGGATGAAAATAAAAAAGAGGCTATTAAAGAATTAAAAGATATTTTAAGATTTGATATTAAACTATATCATGTTTTAGTAGTCAGTGAGAAGTTAAATATTATTGATACTACCAATGTTAAAGGTAGTAAGGTAAATACAATTGTCTGGGGAAAAAAATTAAACGAAGAAAACCCATTTCAATTAATTATAAATTTAGTTTATCAAATAGTTATGAAAGAATTAAGTAATTATCAAGTAGAATATCAAGATGTAGTTAAGGCTATTGTAGAGTTAGCTATTCTAAATGAATTTGCGACAAGGCTTACAGGTACTACTCATTATTTTACTGGTGATAATACTTTAAAATATTTAAAAAGACAGATTTATCCATACTGGTTAATGTATTTGGGAGTATCTAAAGATAAAATGCTTGAATATATGACTAGGGATAAAATTGGCTTTGATACTTTTAAATATACATATGAACCACATTTAAAAGAATTAGATTTATATGCCTTTATAGATTTTTGTATTCGCAACCAAAGACATATAGTAAAAATTGATGAGTTAGAAATTATATAAGTTTCAATAGAAACTTATTTTTATGAAGGGATAGGTAAGTAGTATGGAATCAAAAATGAATTTACTTTTAGATAAAATAACCTTTTCTAAAGATAATTATCATTTTTTTAATAATGCCACTTTAAGTAAAATTATTCTTAGTAAACAAAAAGAATCTTGTGCTGTTATTATTCAAAATGATTCTTATTTTCCACTTGAAATTATAAAAGAATTAGATGAAAAAATAATTAATTTAGATTCTCATATTACTAATTATGAAATTATTTATGAAATAGAAAATAAAAACTATGAATATCTTTTAACATATTATCCTTATCTGTTAGAGCAACTTAAAGATGAATTAGTCATTTTAGGAATTTATCAAGATTGTTTAAAACTAGAAGATAATAAATTAATTTTTACTGTGTCAAATAATATTGAACAACAAAAATTAGTATCATGTATGAATAAAATAGAGAAATTTTATCAGAATTTGGGTTATACTGACAAAATAGATATAAAAATTCGAAAAGATGAGAATGTTTTATCAGAAATACAGGAAGATTTAATTCAAAATACTGATATTGAAAACTCTCTTCAAAAAAAAGAAAAAACATCACCACCAGTAAAAACCAAAAAGGAAAGAAATCCTAATAATATTTTAGGTAGAGATATTAAAGAAGCACCAATAAAAATAAAAACATTAATTGGTGAAGATAATAATATTATAGTAGAGGCTAATATCTTTGGTGTTGATTATTTTGAATCATCTAAAACTGATTTTAAAATAATCACATTAAAAATAACTGATTATACAGATAGTATTTATTGTAAGGTATTTGTAAGGGATGATGAAGAATATCTTCGTCTTCAAAAGGAATTAAAGGTAGGAACTTGGGTTAAAATCAGGGGATATACTAAAAATGATACTTTTGCTAAAGAATTAGTTCTTAATGCCCGCGATATTATAAAAATAGAACATGTGGAAGAAACAGTAGAAGATACATATGAAGAAAAAAGAGTTGAATTACATGCCCATACTAAAATGAGTCAGATGGATGGTGTAGTTGATGAAGAAAAATTAATTAAACAAGCTATAAAATGGGGTCATCATGCACTTGCGATTACTGATCATAATGGAGTTCAAGCCTTTCCACATATATTTAACTATATAACTTCGTATAATAAAAAATTAGATGAAGGACAAGAACCATTTAAAATTATTTATGGAACAGAGCTTACTTTAATTAATGATACTGTTAATATAGTAATAAGACCTAATAATGAAAATTTGTTAAAACAAACCTATGTAGTCTTCGATTTTGAAACAACAGGTTTTAATGCCGGGGGTGCTGACTCCATTATTGAAATAGGTGCTGTTAAGATTTGTAATGGTAATGTTTTAGAAAAATATGATGAGTTGATTAATCCAGGTAGAAAATTATCGCAAAAAATAATTGATCTTACTAATATTACAGATGATATGTTAAAAGATAAAGACGATGAAGAAACAGCCATCAAAAAATTTATTGCTTGGGTAGGCGATTTACCAATGGTAGCTCATAATGCAAAATTTGATGTTTCTTTTTTAGAGATGGCCTATAAAAAATATAATTTAGGACAATTTACAAACCCTGTTATTGATACCTTAGAATTATCAAGAACTTTAGATAATAATTATGCTAGACATTCTTTATCAGCATTAGTAAAAAGGTATGAAGTTCCATGGGATGAAGATGCTCATCATCGTGGGGATTATGATGCTTTAGGAACTGCTTTAGTCTTTCATAAAATGTTAGTAAAACTAGATAATCGCCGTATCGAAAATATGAACCAGTTAGATGAATTAGTTTCTAAAGAAGAAATTCATAAATATGGTCGAAGTTATCACGTTAATATTTTAGTAAAAAATAAGACAGGATTAAAAAATTTATTTAGATTGATTTCTTTATCTAATACAACATATTTATATAAAACCCCAAGAATTTTACGTAGTGAAATAGAAAAATATCGTGAAGGACTTTTAATTGGTAGTGGTTGTTATGAAAGTGAAATATTCATTGAAGCTCGCAGTAAAAGTGATGACGAATTATCTAATCTTATTAGATTTTATGATTATGTTGAAGTACAACCTTTAGAATGTTATAACCATCTTATTCAAACAGGTGATTTTGCTAATGAAGCAGAGTTGGCAGCTAATATTAAAAAAATAATTAGAGTTACTGAAGAAGCAGGAAAATTTATTGTGGCTACTGGAGATGTTCATCATCTAACTAGAGATGATAAAATTTATCGTGAAATTATTATTAATCAAAAAGTACCAGGTGGTGGTAGACATCCACTGGCACGTAATAATATCAAAGAAATTCCTTCTAATCATTTTAGAACTACTAATGAAATGATTGATAACTTTAGTTTTTTAGAAGATAAAGATTTAATAAAAAGGATTGTAATTGATAATTCAAATAAAATAGCAGAACAAATTGAAATTATAGAAGTAATTATTGATACTGGTGGAATTCCTTTTTCACCTAGAGTAAAAAGTGATGATGGAAAAACTTATTTGGATTGTCCAAGAGTTGTTACAGATTTAGTTTATACGAAAGCTAAAAATTGGTATGGTGAAACATTACCTCATGATATTGAACAAAGAATTGCCACTGAGTTATATGGTGATATTGTTTTAAAAGTAATTCAAAAAAATTTAGAAAAAGAGAATTTAGCAGATAATGATTTTCAAGAAGAAAGTTATAAAAAATTACATCAAGTCATTACATCAGGTTTTGAATCTGTTAAGAATTTAATTAGAGATGATATTAAAGAATCTAGTGAAGATACTTTAACAGAAGAAGATGTGGAAAAAGAATTAAATAAATTATTAGGTGGTATCATAGGTGGAGGATTTGATCCAATTTATTTGATTGCCCAAAAATTAGTAAAACATTCAAACGATGAAGGATACTTAGTGGGATCACGTGGTTCTGTTGGTTCAAGCTTTGTAGCTACTATGATGGGAATTACAGAAGTAAATCCATTACCGGCTCATTATCGCTGTGAAAAATGTAAATTAAGTATTTTTAACGATGAAGACGGTAATCCTTTGGGATCAACTTATTCTTCAGGATTTGATTTGCCAGATAAAGATTGTCCTAATTGCCATATAAAAATGATTAAAGATGGTCAAGATATGCCTTTTGCAACTTTCTTAGGTTTTAATGCTGATAAAGTTCCAGATATTGATTTAAATTTCTCTGATTTAAATCAAGCTAGTGCCCATGCTTATACGAAGGTATTATTTGGTGAAAATAATGTTTATCGAGCAGGAACTATTGGAACAGTGGCTGATAAAACAGCATATGGATTTGTCAAAGGCTATTGTGAAGATCATGGTATAACGGATATGCGTGGAGCAGAAATTGAAAGATTAGCAATGGGCTGTACAGGAGTAAAAAGAACTACAGGTCAACATCCAGGTGGAATCGTAGTTATACCAGATTATATGGATGTTTATGATTTTACTCCATTTCAATTTCCAGCTGATGATATAACAAAAGAATGGCGTACAACACACTTTGATTATCATGCTATTGATCAATGTGTTTTAAAACTTGATATTTTAGGTCATTCCGATCCTACCCAATTAAGACTTATTCAATTACAATCTAATACTGATATCATGAAAGTTCCTTTGGATGATAAAGAGACGATGAGTATTTTTACTTCTACTAAGGCTTTAGGTGTTACCACTGAACAAATTTTATGTAATACAGGTACTTTAGGTATACCTGAATTTGGTACACCATTTACAATTAAATTAGTAGAAGATACTAAACCAACAACTTTCGCAGAGCTTGTCAAAATATCAGGACTTTCTCATGGTACTGATGTTTGGCTTGGTAATGCTCAAGAGTTAATAAAAAATAATATTGTACCATTTAAAGAAACAATTGGTTGTCGTGATGACATTATGGTTTATTTAATGTATAAGGGTGTTGAGCCCATTAAAGCCTTTAAAATCATGGAATTTGTTCGTAAAGGAAAAGCTTCTAAAGATAAAGAAACTTGGACTAAACATGTGAAGACCATGCAAGAGGCAAATATTCCAGAATGGTTTATTGATTCTTGTTTTAAAATTAAATACATGTTCCCAAAAGCCCATGCAGCTGCCTATGTTATAAGTGCCTTTAGAATTGCTTGGTATAAAGTTCATATGCCAGTATATTTTTATGCATCATGGTATTCTTCTAAAGCTACTGACGTTGATATTATTGCCATGATTCAGGGTTATGATAAAATAAAACAAAAGATTTTAGATATTCAAGCTAAAGGTTATGAAGCTTCTAATAAAGAAAATGGTCAACTTGAAAGTTTAAAGGTAGCTTTAGAAGCAACAGCTAGAAATATAAAATTCTTAAATGTTGATTTATATAAAAGTGAAGCTACAATTTGGACAGTCAAAAACGATAATGAAATATATCCACCATTTAATGCTATTGATGGTCTAGGTGATACTGTTGCCCACAATTTAGTTGAAGAAAGAAATAAAAAACCATTTTTAAGTATTGAAGATGTTCAAAATAGAGGCAAAGTTTCTAAAACATTAATTGATAAAATGATAGAAATGGGTATTTTAAAAGATTTACCAGAATCTAATCAATTATCTTTATTTTAACATTTTATTAATATCTTAAAGTATTCTATAAAGAAAGGATAAGACAATGGATAAGACAATTTTAGTAAATAAAAATAATTACATTAAAGATTCATATTTAAAAAAAATTACTTTAATAGAAACCAAAGATGTAGGTGAACATGTTGTTTTTATTGAAAAAGAAACTTATCAAGCATATCTAAACTTAAAAGATTTTATAAAAGATAAATTAAATATAGAAATAGGAATAGATTCTGCATATAGGTCTTTTGAAAAACAGCAAGAAATATATGATGATTTTTTAATTAAATATGGAAAATCTTACACAGAAAAAGTAGTAGCACTTCCAAAAACTAGTGAACATCATACTGGTCTTGCAATAGATATTAGTATAAAAAAGAACAATAAATTTTTAAATGAAAATAAAGATTTAGAAAAAGAAGAAGAAACATTTAAAAAGATACATAAATACTTATATAATTTTGGTTTTATTTTAAGGTATCCTAAAAATAAAGAAAATATAACTGGTTATCAATATGAACCATGGCATATTAGGTATGTTGGTAAAATAGTAGCTAAAATTATTTATGATAATAATTTGACTTTAGAAGAATATTTGACTAACTTTAGTGGCGTTTTACTAGTTAATAAAGAAAAAGGAATGACTTCTTTTGATGTTGTTCATAAAGTAAGTCATTTATTAGGAATAAAAAAAGTAGGGCATACAGGAACATTAGATCCAATTGCTTCAGGAGTTTTAGTTTTAACTATTGGTAGAGCAACTAAATTAGGTGAGGTATTAACCGCCACAAATAAAGAATATATAGCTCAAGTAGAAATTGGTAAATATACAGATACTTTAGATACTACAGGTATCATTATAAAAGAAAAACAATCTCATAAAAAAATTGATTTAGAGTCTTTAATTAAATCTTATCAAAAAACATATTTACAAGAATTACCAATCTATTCAGCTGTTAAAGTTAATGGCAAAAAGTTATATGAATATGCCAGAAATAATGAGAAAGTAAAACTTCCTAAAAAAGAAGTAACTATAAAAGAAATTGAATTATTGAAAACTAATGATAATAGTTTTAGTTTTAGATGTTTAGTTAGTAAAGGAACATACATTAGAAGTTTAATTCGTGATATGGGACAAAGTATAGATGAATATTTTTGTATGAGTGATTTAATTAGAACTAAACAAGGAAAATTTTCATTAAAAGATGCATATTCTTTAGATGAAATAGAAAGTAATAAATTTCATATATTATCGTTAAAAGAAGTTTTACAAGATTATCCAACGATTATAGTAGATGATAAATTAAAAAAGAAGATTATTAATGGTAGACCAATAAAAAATATTTATAATATTAAAGATAAAGTATTATTTGAAGATAAAAATCATAAATTATTAGCTATATATCAAAAAGATAATACTAACTTAAAAATATATAAAATGCTTATACAACAAATGAATTATAATTGACAAATTATATCATTTGACTATAATAGATAGAAATAAAGAAGAGGTGAGATACATATGACTAGATTTGAAATGTATAAATTAAAAAAATTCTTAAAAGATAATTCCAAATATGTAACTTTTAATTCGTGTTTTGAAGAATTGAAATATACTCCATTATTTAAAATTGTTACTCCATTTTTTGATAAATTGGTACCATTAATAAATGATATAAATAAGTTACCAACAACTGATGCAAAAAAATATGTATTAGAAGTATTATCTGATACTGGAGCTATATCTAAATTTATTGATCGAGATAGTGGAAAATTAACTCGATTTACAGGAGGGCTTGTAGAATTATTTATGGGTAGAATTAAAATAGCCCAAAATAGTAAAATTGACAAATATCCTGATATTGACCAAGTGTATTTTTATAAGGATGGTGATTGGTTATTTGAAAATTTTATAGATGAATGGAAAAATACTAATGGTAAATCAATAACAAAATTACAAGAAACTCAAAATAGATTATATGATTTTTCAAAAAATCTGTTATTACTTAATTTAATGGAAAATATTCCTTTCAATCGTGACAAAAACAACTTTAGTGAATTTTTAAAATTTGATCATCCAATATATGTAATTTTAAGTGATTATTTAGATGTAGATAATGATGATGAATTAGCAGTACGAAAAGAAACTGTGAATCTATTAATCATGTCATTAAATGCTGAACAGATAAATAGTACATCTAGTTATTTACCTGAATTATTAGACCTATTAAAATATCGTGATAAATGGATAATTAAAGATGGCTTACCTATTATCATTGATAAGCTAATTAACCAAAATCAACCTGAAAGATTATTAACTAATTTAAGACCTTTATCGGATAATTTTTTTAATAGGTTAAGTTTAATTGATTGTTTTGCTACTCCTGAAGAAGAAAAAGAGTTTGAAAAACAACGTGACAAATTACTTGATTTTTTAGCTTCAAGAGATAATATAATACCTTCTTTTGAGAATCAATCAGAGAAATATATAATAGATGAAATATTATTTGATCCGAGATTTTTGGAATTATCCGATGCAAGAGACAATATAGTACCTTCTGCTGAGAATCAGTCAAAGAAAAATATAATAGATAAAATATTATTTGATCCGAGATTTTTGGAATTATCCGATGATAAAAAAGCTTGGCTTTTAAAAAACATTGATGATAATTATGCTGAAGCGATGGAAAAAATAATAAATTTATTACTTGAAAAAGATGAAGGTAATGGTTTAAATATTATGTCATTAGATAATGGTATACCTAATATCACTGTATCTTATATTTTAGCTACTGACAATGAAACCAGAGATGAAATAATTAAAGCAATTAATAGAATAAGAAAGCAATTAATTAATGGTGAGGTTTCTTCTTCTGCTTATAAGATTTATTTAAATTTGTTAGAGCCAACTAGTACTAATATTGATGAACAGGTAAGAAAAATAAGAGCTATTAGTAAGTATTTTAAAAATCATAGTATCGAGAAATTGGCAGATGTACGCACTACTTCAGCTAGACGAGGTGTACTTGATTTAATAAAGAAAACAGATTCTAAAAAATTAATAAAGCAAAATATGAAATTATTAAAAACAGTTGATAGTTATAGTCCTGAAGTTCTTGCAAAAATAATCAATAATTTAGAAAAATCACAATCTATGCAACATTCTAAACAAATTGTAAATTATGTACAAAGTCCATATTTTATTAGTTTAGAAGAGCAACAACAATTAGATTTTCTGCAAAAAGTTTCAGTTAAAACAGAAGAACTATCTAATTCTGAAATAACTGTTACATTACCAGATAGCGACCTATTGACAGAAAATCTTAATAGAAATAATGGTGAATTATTATTTAGAAATGCTGATACTGATACAAAAATTATGATTAAGTTAAAACCAAAAAACTAGACAAATATTAAAAAATATAGTATATTAAATATGGTTACTGATTCTCAGTTTAAAGAATTTCCGACTTTTTACTTAGAATTTAGTGAATAAATAAGGAAGGAAGTGTTAATATGGCATTAACAAAAGAACAAAAAGCTAAGATTGTAAAAACATATGCTAGAAATGAAAAAGACACTGGTTCAGCAGAAGTTCAAATTGCTATTCTTACTGAAGAAATTAAAGAACTTACTGAACATTTAAAAGTACATATTCATGATTATCATTCAAGAAGAGGACTTTTAAAGAAAGTTGGTCAACGTCGTAGTATGTTACAATATTTAGCTAAGAACGATATTGTTAGATATCGTGAAATTATCAAAAAATTAGGATTAAGAAAGTAGACACATTTTTTGGTGTCTCTTTTTATTTTAAATATTGAATAAAGGAGTAAATTATGAAGAAAAAAGTATTTAAATTAGATTTTTATGGAAAAAAGATTATAGTAGAACATGGGGAATTAGCAAAACAGGCTACTGGTTCTGTTTTAGTTAGATATAATGATACAGTAGTTTTAACAGCGGCTGTTATGAATAAAAATGTCAATTTATTGTCTGATTTTTTTCCATTAACAGTAAATTATCAAGAAAAATTATATTCAGTTGGTAAAATTCCAGGAGGCTTTATTAAAAGAGAGGGAAGACCTACTGATAATGCCACTTTAGCGGCTCGTATGATTGACCGCCCAATGCGACCATTATTTCCAGAAGGGTTTAAAAACGAAGTTCAAATTATTAATACCGTATTATCAGTAGATCAGGAGTGTTCTCCAGAACTTACCGCAATGCTAGGATCTTCACTTGCTATTTCTATTAGTTCCATTCCATTTAATGGTCCTATTGCGGGAGTAAAAGTTGGTTGTGTAGATAATGAGTTTATTATTAATCCAACTCCTGAACAATTAGAAAAATCAAGTCTTGATTTAACAGTTGCGGGTACAAAAGATGCTATTAATATGGTTGAATCTAGTGCAAAAGAGGTAGATGAAAAAACTATGTTAAAGGCTTTGATGTTTGGACATGATGCAATCAAACAATTAATTGCTTTTGAGGAAAAAATAATTGAAGAAATTGGCGAAGAAAAAATAGAATATGAAAAATTAGAAGTGTCTGAAGAATTAAAAGAAGAGATTGCCTCTTTAGCTACTAAAAAAATGGATAAAGCACTAAGAATTAAAGATAAATTAAAGAAATATGCAGCTATCGATACATTAAAAGAAGAAATTGTTAATAAATATGTTTCAGAAAATGAAGATTCAATGAAAGAAGATGAACTAAAAGAGTTAGTTGTTAAAGTCAATATGGTTTTAAGTGATATTGAATATAAATTATTTAGAAGTATTGTTGTCAAAGAAAAGAAACGTGCTGATGGAAGAAAAATGGATGAAATTAGACCTCTTTCTACAGATATTGACTTATTACCAAGAACTCATGGATCTGCTTTATTTACAAGGGGTGAGACACAAAGTTTATCAGTAACTACTTTAGGAGCACTAGGAGAACATCAGATATTAGATGGATTAAGTTTAGAAGATCAAAAAAGATTTATGTTACATTATAATTTTCCACAATTCTCAGTTGGAGAAACAGGAAGATATGGTTCTCCTGGAAGAAGAGAAATAGGTCATGGAGCATTAGGTGAAAAAGCTTTAGCTCAAGTAATCCCTTCTGAAGATGAATTTCCATATACAATTAGAGTTGTTTCAGAAATATTAGAATCTAACGGTTCTTCCTCACAAGCTTCTATATGTGCTGGTTGTATGTCTTTAATGGCTGCAGGAGTACCGATTAAAGCTCCAGTTGCAGGAATTGCTATGGGATTAATTACTGATGGAGATGACTATACAATTTTAACTGATATTCAAGGTATGGAAGATCACCTAGGTGATATGGACTTTAAAGTTGCTGGAACAAAGGATGGAATTTGTGCTTTACAAATGGATATTAAGATTAAAGGCATAACAGAAGAAATTTTAGAAAAAGCCCTAGCTCAAGCTAAAAAAGCCCGTCTTGAAATTTTAAAAGTTATTACCAAGCAAATTAAAGAACCTCGTAAAGAAGTTTCTAAGTATGCTCCAAAAACGATGATATTTACAATAGATCCTGGCAAAATAAAAGATGTTATTGGTCGTGGTGGAGAAACAATAACGAAAATTATTTGTGAAGCTTCAAACGTAACAGAAGTAAATAATATCAATGCCGTAAAAGTTGATTTAGAAGATGATGGTAGAGTCATTATTTATCATACAAATCAAGATGTAATTGATAAAACTGCCCAAATGATTAAAGATATTACTAGAGAAGTAGAAGTTGGTAAAATTTATGAGGCTAAAGTAGTAAAAATAGAAGATTTTGGTTGCTTTGTTGAATTGTGGCCTGGTTGTGAAGGATTAGTTCATATTTCACAACTAGCTCGTGAAAGAGTTGGAAAGGTATCTGATGTTGTATCAGTTGGTGATGAAATATTAGTAAAAGCAATTGGACTTGATAAGAAAGGAAAACAAAATTTTTCAAGAAAAGATGCATTGCCAAAAGATAAGAAATAAAAAGAGATTTCTCTTTTTTTATTTGTGCTATATTATCTATTATGGTATATTAAATGTATAAAAAGTAAATGATAGAAAGTGGTATATATGAAAAAACAAAAAAGAATAATTATCTCTATAATATTAGGAATATATTTAGCTTTGGTAACTTCTCCTGTAGAGTGGACAATATATAATTATTTAATGTTATTTGCCAAATTCATAGTTTTTACGTTTATAATTAATAAAACAATTATTTATATTGAAAAGATAAATATACCAAAAGATAAAATGAAACCAACTAATAAAACTTACTTTCATTGGTTTATGTATATTTTCATAATAATGTTAATTGGTTTAATCATATATTATCCAGAAAATCTTACAGTTGATGAACTTAATCAGTATAGACAAGCATTAACAGGAAATTATAATGACTGGCATCCCATTATTCATACCTTGATATTTTACCGGTTACCAACAATATTATTCAAAAGTAAACTTTCAGTTTCCTTATTTCATATGATCTTTGTTGCTCTTGTTTTGTTATATTTTTGTAAAACATTAAATAAGTATGGTTTTAATAAATATGTGATAACTATCATTTTAAGCTTATTTATATTAAATCCTTACTTTGATTTTATGGCTATAAAACCAATTAAAGATACTGCTTACTCATATTGTATATTTTTGTTAACACTATATTTAATAAATATATATTTATCCAATGGTGAATGGGTTAATAAAAAAATTAACTTTATAGCTTTCTTATTAGCATGTTTTGGTATAACTTTTTTTAGACATAATGGAATAGGAACTTTTATATTAGTAATAATTCCTATGATATTTATATATAAAAATATAAGAAAATTTAGTATTTTAATATTTGTAATAATAATAAGTTTACGCTTTATTATTATACCTAGTGTGTATAAGTTATGTGGACTAGAAAAGACAACATTTACCTTTTCAGAAACCGTTTGTATTATGTTAAATCAAATTTCATATATTTATAATAATAATGGTAAAATAACTACTCAACAACTAAAAACTTTAGAAAAAATGCAAGATCTTAAATTAATGAAGGAAAAATATGATCCATATGACTATGATGAAATTAAATTTTCAGGTGATTTTTATAATACTTGGTCACCATATATAAATACACATAAAAAAGAGTTTTTTACTCTATGGTATGGGTTAGTTAAAAATAATAAAAAACAAGCATTTACATCTTATTTATATACTACATATTTGATATGGCATATTGGATTTAATATGGAACGAGCTCCTCGGGATATGCATTATGCATTTTTTGGTGGTAATACTACTAATAATGATGTTAATTATAAAGAATTTCAGTATAATTATTTTAATTATAAAAAAACACTTTATGTTTTTCCATTTAGTATGATTTTAATAACGGTTAGTACAGGATTATTCTTACTGCTATTTTCATTACTTTATTGTATAGTTAAAGTTAAAGAAAAATTAAAATTAATAATAATATATTTACCAGTTTTAACTAATTTACTAATGATTTTATTGATGTTACCAGGAAGAGAAGCTAGATTTGTATATCCTAACTTAATATGTGCTTTTCCTTTAGTAATTTTAATGTTGTTAGTTAATCAAAAAATAAGAAAAGAAAAAATCTAGTTTTAGTTGCCAGTTTACAATTACAACTATTTTTGATAATATAAAAATGAAAGTAGGGAGTTTTAATATGTTAAAGAATAGAACTATGATTATAGTAATTACATTATTAATAGTAGTAATATTAATAGGAGGTTCTTATGCTATCTTACAATTAGTAATAGATGATACTAAGAGTAATAAAATAACAGCAGGAGAGTTATCTTTAAACATAGAAGAAAAGAATATAATACAGTTAAAAAATGCTTATCCTTTAACAGATGAAGAAGGAAATGCAACAACAGCTTATGAATTTACACTTACTAATGATGGTAATATTGACAGTAATTATAAAATTACTTTAGTAGATATTTTAGATATTGGGGATAAAACCCGTATGAATGATGAATATATAAAATGTCATCTTCAAATATCAGGAGCAAAAACTCAGGATACTACAATAAACTTAGCACAATTAGGTAGAGTTTTAGATAGTGGTAAGTTAGAACCAGATAAAAGCAATACGTACATTTTACATTTGTGGATGGATTACGATGCCCCTAATGATGCTCAAGGTACTATTTTTAAAGCTAAACTAAATATTGAAGGAGAACAAGCTGTAAAATAGAATACAAAATTTGTATTCTTTTTTTTTAACATTGTAAATATACTTAATTAGGTGAACTAAATGAAGAAAATATATAAAGTTGCAGGAGTCATATGTTTAGTAATATTTAGTTTCTTTTATACTGATAAAGTTATTCTTTTTATAAGAGAAAGTGATCCTATTATGAAAAGTATTAGAAAATCAGAAAATAGTCATAAAATAGATCCTATTAATGCTCAAATTGATGAAAATAAGATAATTCCTGGAGTTAATGGTAAAGTAATAGATTATGATAATAGTTATAAAAAGATGAAAAAGTATGGTACATATAATGAAAGTTTAACTGTTTTTAAAGAAGAAGAACCTGCTATTTCAATTGAAGATTATTATGATAAGTATATTTCTCAAGGTAGTGGTATTAATAATGATGTTAGTTTAGTTTTTAATGTTAAGAATTCAGATAATATAACTAATATTTTAAATATTTTAGTCGAAAATAACACTCTGGCAACTTTTTTTGTAGATGGATTATGGTTAGAAAATAATCGTGATTTAGTAACATCAATGGCGGAAGCTTCTTATGAAATAGAAATTTTAAATTATGATAATAAGTATGATGAATTATATTTTAGTAGTAGTTTAAATTTAGTTAATTCAATTACAAATTTAAAACCTAAATACTGTTTTGCTAAATACGATAATAAAGAAGTATTAGAACTTTGCTCTAAATTAAATTTACATACTATTATTCCAACTATTATGACAGGTAATTATCCATATAAAGATGTTAAAAGTAAATTAACTAAAGGAGCAATAATAGGTTTTGATATTAATTCATCAACAGAAATTGAACTCCCAACTGTTATTAATTATATTAAACAAAAAGGTTATGCAATAAATACTTTAGATAGTTTATTAAGTGAAGCTTTAAATATAAAATAAAAAAATTAAGACTTTATAAAACGAATAAAATACATAAAAACTAAAATACTTATTTTAAATAATTAATTTATGTATAAAAATGACAGTGTATTATTTGATATACTGTCTATTTTTGTTGAATAGAATTCTATTTTATAGTATAATAAGTAAAGTAGATAGGTGAATAGATATGTATTTAAAAGAGATTGTAACAAGTGGATTTAAATCTTTTGCAGATAAAATTGAAATTAAACTAGAAAATAAAATTACCTGTATTGTTGGACCAAATGGAAGTGGAAAAAGTAATGTTGTTGATGCTGTAAGATGGGTTCTTGGTGAACAATCAATAAAATCATTACGTGGAGAAGGTTCAATGAGTGATGTTATTTTTTCTGGTAGCAAAAGTAGAAATCCTCTAAATGTAGCCTGGGTAGAATTGATTTTTGATAATAATGATCATTATTTAAATGTTCCTTATACAGAAATATCTGTTAAAAGGAGAGTATATCGAAGTGGTGAAAATGAGTATTTCTTAAATAATGAGAGATGTCGTTTAAAAGATATTACAAACTTACTTTTAGATAGTGGTATAGGAAAAGAATCTTTTAATATTATTTCTCAAGGAGAAGTAGATAGAATTCTCAGTAGTTCCCCAACAGATCGACGAGTTATATTTGAAGAAGCTGCTGAAATCTTAAAGTATAAAAAAAGAAAAGAAGAAGCTCTTCGAAAATTAGATCGTACCCATAATAATTTAGATCGAGTTAATGATATTATTAGTGAATTAGAACTTCAAGTAACACCTTTAAAAGAGCAAAGTAAAAAAGCTCAAGAATATTTAGAAAATAAACAGGGCTTAGATCAATATGAAGTAGCACTTCTTGCACATGATATTGAATTTTTATCAAATCAAATAGAAAAAAACAAAGCTAAAAAAGAACAACTAGAAAAAGAAAGTATGATTTTAACTAATGAATCATCAACAAGTGATGCTAAAAATATAGAAGATAATAATGTATTAGATAAATATGAAAAAGAACTAGTAAATATTAATACAAACTTATTGAAATTAACAGAAGAAGTAGAACGAATTAATGGTGAAAGAAACTTATTAAAAGAACGTGCAAAAGCTAATAAAAATCAAGACGAAATCACCTATAAATTACGTGATTTATTAGAAGAAAAAGGAAATATTGATAAAAATATTCAATTAATGAATTCAGAAATAAAATCTCTTACTACTGCTATAGAAGAATTATCAAAAGAAAAAAATTCTATTCAAGATAATATTGATCGACTAAAAAAAGAAAAAAGTATGGAAGAAAATGAGTATTCTAGAATTGATCGTAATATAATTAATATTAAGCATAAAATCGATTCTTTAATGGTAGAAATAGATCAAGGGGGTAATCTCCCAAATAGTATTAGGAGTATTTTAAAAAATACTTCTTTAAGAGGAATTCATAATATAATTGGAAATATTATTAATATAAGTGATGAATATATAAAAGCTTTAGAAATAGCTATTTCTGCTAGTAAAAATTTTATTATTACAGATGATGAGTTTTCTGCTAAAGAAGCTATTAATTATTTAAAAGATAATCGTTTAGGAAGAGCTACGTTTTTTCCATTATCTGTTATTAAAGCTAGATATATAGATAAAGAAACATTAAATTTACTTAAAAACGATTCAAATTTTATAGCTGTTTTAGCTGATTTAGTTCATTATGATAGTAAATATAAAGAAGTTATATATAATCAATTAGGAACAACTTTAGTTTCTAAAGATATTGATAGTGCAATTAATCTTAGTAAGCGTATTTCACATCGTTATAAGATAGTTACATTAGATGGAGATGTTATTCATGTAGGTGGATCTATGGCTGGTGGAAGTACTTATTCATCTAAAAGCATCCTTTCACTAAAACAGGAGCTAGAGACATTAAATATAAATAAAAAAGATAATGAAGAAAATTTAGAACTTAAACAAAATAAAATTATTGAACTTGATAAACAATTAGAAAAAATTAACAATAATTATTTAAAAATTTCAACTGAACAGACATTACAACAGGAAGTCTTAAATAATAAAAATTCTGATTTAATATATATGACTAAAAATTTAGATAATTTAGAACGAGAAATTATCAGTTTAAAGGGATTAGAAGATAATCATTTAACAGAAATGGAAGAAGAACTTATTAATAGTTATCATGAAAAAAACACTTTGAAAGAAGAACTTATCTTAGAAAGAAAAAATTTAACTCAAAAAATTAATCAGTTAAAAGACAAAATAGAAAAAAGATTAGCAGATGATAAATTAAAAAATTCTAATCTTAGAAATTTAGATAAAGAAATAAAACAATTGGAAATTGAAATTAACCGTAGTGATGTAAAATTAGACTCTATGTTAAATACATTAAATGAAGATTATTCACTTACTTATGAACGTGCCAAAAAAGAATATATTCTAGATGTAGAAGTAGAAGAAGCGCGTAGTAAAGTTAATTTATATAAAGCTAATATTAAACGATTAGGTATGGTTAATTTAGCTGCGATTGATGAATATGAACGTGTTAATACAAGATATGAATTTTTAACTAAACAAAAAGAAGATCTTATTAGTGCTGAAGATACTTTAATGGAAATTATGACAGAGATGGATGAAGTTATGATTGAAGAATTTTCTATAACTTTTGAAAAAATTAGACAAGAATTTAAACAAGTATTTAAAGAATTATTTGGTGGTGGTAATGCTGATTTAAGACTTACTGATCCCGAAGATTTACTTACTACAGGAGTAGAGATAGTAGCGAGCCCACCAGGAAAAAAACTCACAACAATAAATTTACTGTCAGGAGGAGAAAAAACCTTTACAGCCATTAGTTTGTTATTTTCAATCTTAAATGTAAAAACAGTTCCATTTTGTTTATTTGACGAGGTTGAAGCTGCCTTAGATGAAGCTAATGTGGAAGCGTTTGGAAAATATTTATCTAATTATAAAGATAAAACTCAGTTTTTAATTATAACCCATAAAAAGAAAACTATGGAATTTGCTGATATTTTATATGGAATTACAATGCAAGAATCTGGTGTTTCTAAATTAGTTAGTGTTAAATTAAATGAAAAAGAACTTAAAAATTAATAAAAAAATCTAATTGATTTTTTTTATTGAATAGTTTATCATATATAGAGGTGTTTTTAGATTATTAATATAATTAAATTCATATTATATAAATATAGGTGATAAATAATGATTAACGAAGAAAATTTACATAAAATATATGAAGCTGTAATAAATGATGTTGATTTAACAACGTATGAGTTAACTAGTTATGGTTTTGATTTACAAGATTTAGAAGAACTAATGAATAAAAGAATACTAACTGAGTTAGAAGAAGGACACTATTCATTAAACAAAACAGATACTTTATTTCTATATGGTAAAAAACTGATAGCTGAAAATAAAAATGATCAAGCAATTTCAGTTTTTGAAAAATGTGTTGAAATTAATCCTAAAGACTTACATGCTACCTTTCAATTATTTTTTAGTAGTGTTCAAAATAAAAATTATGACTCTGCTTTAGAATATTTTGACACTATTCTTCAAAATAGTGCAAACCATTTTTATAGGTATGATTATAACTTTTATCTATATTTATTAAGTTTGATAACCAAACTGCCAGATAAATATACTGATATAGTTAAAAATTTAAAATTTGAAGATATACAAGTATATCTATGGGATAAAAGATATGCTAATACATATATCCATAATAAGATACGAACCTTAGCCTTTAGTAAAAAATTAAACCAAGCAAAAAATATACTAGTTAGTTTTGGTAGAACAAATGGCCTAAATACATCTGAATGTTTAATAAAATTATTACTAACTCAAGCTATTGAAATAAAACAACAAAATAAAAGTGATATTTTTAATTTAATAGAAAGTAAAAAATATCCCGAAATAGTTAAAAATTTAGAACTAAGGCAAGAACTTCATACTTTAGATAATTATGAAAGAGCAATTCTATTTTTAACAAAAGAAATATTAAATATCCAAGAAAATAATATTATTCCAGAGATGACTGAATTTAATTCTCATAATATATTTGAAACAATAAAACACAAAAATTATAAAATGGCTTTAGAATTAGTACTTCAATATAGCCAAAATAATAGAGGAATTAATAATGAAACAGGTAGCTTATTATTACTTTTAGAAAATATATTTACTGAAATAGAAAAATTAACTGCAAAGAAAAGTGATAGTTTTGTTAAAATAGATGAAATTGATGAATGTTTACAAAGAAGTGATTTTGAAAATGGTATGAAGTTAATTCAAAAATATTTAGCAGATATTCATAAAAGTGATTATAATGATCTATTAAAGAATTACTTAAAAATAAGTATATTAAAAGACGATAATGATTTTTCTTCGGTAATAGAAATGCTTAATAAAATAAGTAGTAATGACTTTTCTTTAGAATTAAAAGATTATGTTCAGCAGTTATATAATACATTAAGTCAAGGAAATATAGAAGAATCTAAAATATATTTAGATATAATATCAAAGTATAATAAAAAGAAAGATTATGTGCCAGTTGATATACTAACAAAATTAGTAAATGAAGAGGAAAAAGTAATTAATATTAATGCTGAAGTAAATAAATTAGTGAGTGATAATTTAGCTAAAACTTATAATAAAGGTATTTCATTACTAAGACCAATGTCTGATGAAGAGATTCAAGCTATGCATGAAATAGTAGAGCATACTACTAATGTAACTTATTTTACAATAGAAATTAATCAAATGAGAAGAGTAGTACTAATGAAAAAATTAGATATGCAAGAAACACTTGATATGCCAAAATTATTGAAATCAGCATATCAATCATATATGAATAAAGATTATGATGACTGTATAAATAAATATAAAAAAGTACTAATGAATTGGTCTAAAAATCTTAAAGAATTTATATTTGCAAATATTGGTTTAGCTTGTATGGAAAAAGAAGATTATGCAACTGCGCTAGATTATCTTACAGTAGCAACAGCCTTAAATAAAGGTGCTTCATCTAAATATGATTTTTCAGAATTAATTACTCATCTAAGTAAAGAAGCTCCAGAAGAATATGAAATTTATGATGATTTTATGAAAGAGTTTAATAAACCATCTGATCAAAATTATGGTATAGAAAATATTTCTGATATTATTGAGTTAGTATCTAATGGTAGTAGTTTAAATGAAGCTTGTGAAAGAATCCGTTTAACTGAAGAAGAGAAAAATATAGTTTATTTAATTTTTGCGAAAGAATGGTATACCTTAGGAAATTATCAAATTGGTGATAGATATTTAAAAGTGGTAGAAAAAGCACCTAATAAATCT
This sequence comes from uncultured Bacilli bacterium, assembly GCA_947631155.1. GTDB lineage: Bacteria > Bacillota_I > Bacilli_A > RF39 > UBA660 > UMGS995. Next base: position 205 of record CANRKG010000015.1, on the reverse strand, counting down.
AAATTTACTAATTCATTATTAATTGAGACTCGAAAAAATAAACCTTTTTATAAAAATAGAGTAGATAATGATTATCAATCAATCTTAGTAAAGACTAAGAAAAACTAAAAAAGTTCATTTATGAACTTTTCAGACTGTTGACAAAGCAAAATTTGAAAATAGTCTTTTTATATTTAAAAAAATGTATTATAATTAAATTGCGAGT